>NZ_WXEX01000012.1 GCF_009877435.1 Heliomicrobium gestii
TAAGTAGTAAACAACTCTCCACATGCCCCGCCTGGGGAAACATATCCACCGGCGTCACCTTCTCCACCCGCCACCCATGAGCGGACAAGCGCGCCGCGTCACGAGCCAGGCTGGCCGGATCGCAACTGACATAAACGATGCGCTCAGGGCCGGCCTGGGCGATCGCTTCAATCACGCGCTCATGACAGCCCCGCCGAGGCGGATCCAAGACGATCACATCGGGAACACCCTCCCGATCGAGCAAATCCGGCAGCAGATCCTCTACCTTGCCCGTGAGAAACTCGGCGTTGGTGATGCCGTTCAGTTCGGCGTTTCGCTGAGCGTCTTCGACAGCCATGGAGACCTCTTCAATGCCGATGACACGGGAGCAGTCGCGGGCCAGGAAGAGGCTGATCGTTCCGACACCGCAGTAGGCGTCGACAACCGTCTCTCTTCCGGTAAGGCCGCAGGCTTCCTTTGTCAGTTGATAGAGGACTTCCGTCTGCCGGGGATTCACCTGGGTAAAGCTGGCGGGGCCAACCTTAATCTTCAGTCCCCCGGGCAGGTAGTCGGTCAGCCGTTCTTTGCCCGGCATGCTCACATGGTAGGGGTAGTCGGGGCCGAGAACCTCTCCCTCGCCTTTTTCATTCACATTCACGTAAAGGGAGACAAGGTTGTAATGATCTTCCGCATACTGTTCCCCCGTACGTGGTTTCCCTGCGAGACGCTCGCCTGTAAACCCTTCGCCGGTGAGCCCTTCCCCCATCAGCCGCTTGGCCAGTTCTGCCACCGCCTTACGCCAGGCAGAGCGCCAAGCGGGAAAAACGAGGATCAGCATCATCTCCCCCGCCCCTTCGGGCGGGGTTGTCATTTTCAGGACTACATGGCGGATGGGCAGTTCACCTTCGGGATCAATATCGGGCAAATGACGCCGCAGGGCTTTCAGAACCGGTGGAAAGGACTCCGGCAGGAGAGGGCATTCATCATTTTCCACGAGTTCATGGCTGGAGAGGCGGTAGTATCCCATCTGTACCGGCTTTTCGGCATTTCCCGATGGGGCGGACTTATCCACCGTCACTGGTTTGCCCGACGCCTCCGCCTTATCGGGCATTTTTGAACTTTCCACTCCCTCGGCTTCCCGTCGAAGGTGCATTTGCACCCGGTTGCGGTACCGCCAGGGGTTTGCCGCGCCGACGATGTCGCCCACGGAAACATTCTCCAGACGGCCCAGTCGCCGCAAGGCGTCCTGGACCCCCTCCGTCTTCACGCGGCATTGGGCAGGGTACTCCATCATCTGAAGCTGGCAGCCGCCGCAGCGCGGAAAGACGCGGCAGGGTGGCTCCACCCGTTCTGACGACGCTTCCAGCACCTCCAGCAGTTCGGCCCGGGCAAAGTTCCTTTTCACCTGGGTTACACGGGCCTTTACTCGTTCACCGGGCAAGCACTCGGGGATAAACAGGGCCATCCCGCCGGGCCGAGCCACGCCTTCACCCTGCAGGGTCATCCGTTCGATGGAAAAGATATCGATATCGCCAGTTCGCATCTAATAACCTCCAAAATTTTGTTGAATCAACGGTTCCTGTATGTAGGTCTATATTTAGCGCGGTCATTTTTATAGATTGACCAATTCCCCACAGGCCAATGTATTCCGATCGCATCCTGCTTGGATAATTTTGCTTAGCACAGCTATTATAAGACACGAATACCTGCAAAAAGAAGGATCTTTAATAAAATATCGAAATATACCGTTTTTGCAAAGGCAATACCATTCGTCTCTTCCGTTCCAAAGAGATTAAAAATCGGAAATGAGACTGGCATTCGCCTGGGAGTGAAAAGGTCCCTCCATCGCTTCGACTTTTACACAAATCTGCCACAAATCAGTCGCATAATGATCTTGGTGACAAGCAGACGGTCAAAGAAGGACCGAATCCGCAATTTTCTCGTGATCAGGAGGAATTTTCATGAAAAAGAGAGTCGCAGTGTGCGCGCTCGCAACAAGTTTGGCCCTGACAACTGTATCGACCGCTTGGGCCGCCTCCCCGCCAGACCTCAAAGGGCTGCTAAATCAAATCAAAAACGAATCGACGGAAACGGCGCTTCCTGACTCGATCGTCACTGAATCCCTGACCATGCCCGATCCCGCCATCTCCGATGAGGCCGCCCATCCCGCAAATGCCGTGGACCTTAAGCAATTGGCAAACCAGTGGAACCTCTCTGGTTTTTCCGGTATTAAGGTGTTAGGTAACGGTCAAGAAATTGCCTTCGATGTTCCCCCGCAGATCGTTGATGGCCGGACCTTGATCCCGGTGCGCAAAGTGACGGAAGCCTTCGGCGCCCAGGCAAAATTTGATGACACCACCCGGACGGTCACCCTTCAACTCGCCGGTGACACGATCCAGTTGACCCTGGACTCAGCACAGGCCTTAGTCAACCAAAAGCCTGTCACATTGGATGTGCCTGCCAGGGCCGTTGACGGGCGCACCTTGGTGCCGCTTCGTTTCATCAGCGAAAATCTGGGCAAGGCCGTCAACTATGCCCAGGCTGGCAATGTCACCGTCATCAACATCACCGATAAGTAAAGGTGATCTTAGCGCTTAATAAACGTATATCGAAGCGAGTAACGCAGTAAACAAACAAAAAAGATGCCTGGAGGTATTCTCATGAAAAAAGAGACGACCGCTTTGGTAGTCGCCCTACATATGTTGATGGCCAGTACCGTCTTCGCAGCCGATACGGGCGCTACCACGGCAACCTCTCCAACGGCGGCGGCTACGACCGCAATTGCCCCTTCAACAACGTCGACTGGCGCAGACACCACATCGACCACGAACACCGCCGCCAATACCGCGACAACCACGACGAATAACACGTCCACTACTCCGACCAGCACGACCAGTACGGCGACGACTCCCAGCGCTACCACAACAAGCACACCCACAGATTCCGCGTCACCAACGTCGTCTACGTCATCAACAACCTCGACTACACCGCAATCCTCAACGACAACCACGCCGTCGCCGACTACGCCAACCGTCTCCGATGTGCCCGTTGGCGACCAGCAGCAGTGGTATGATACGATCAACAGCAAATACCAGCAAATCGTGCAACTCCGCCAGCAGGATCAGGCGCTGCAAAACCAATTAAAGGATCAAAATGAGAAAAACAAAGAAGCGGCCAAGACCCGTTTCTCACCCCTGACTGATGCGGAAAAAAGCCAGATTCAACAGGCTCGCGCCGCCAACAAACAATTGATTGACGGGCAAGTCAAGCCATTGCAAGAGCAAATCAAGTCATTGAATGAACAGATCAAAGGTCTTCGCGATCAAGGCAAAGGCGCGATCCAAGCGGGCGACGCTCGCGGGGAAAATGTGCCCGAAATCGTCGCCCTTCGAGAACAGATCAACGCCCTGAAAAAACAAATCGCCGACATCGAAGGACAGCGCAAAACGAATATGTCTGCGGTGCAACCCTTGTTGGACAAACAAAAACAAGCATCGGCGCTATGGAAATCAGTCCATGATCAAGTCGCTCCGCTCCGTGAGCAGCAAAAGGGTCTCTGGGAACAAGCCAAGGCACAACACCAGACGCTAGACGCTTCCTGGAAAAACTTTTGGAGCGCCGTAAACTCCGGAAATCTCTCGGGCGCTTCGGCGGCGCTGGATCAAGTCATCAGCGTGAAAACTCAGATCATCGCCTACAAACAGCAGATTTTGACGCTAAAACAACAGGTGAACAGCATCTATACCAGCAATGCCCCCTCTACGGCAACGTCAACTGATCCGACATCGTCGTCTCTACAACCGTAACGCCCTCCACCCCCACGACACTCCCCGCAACGACGACGGCCTCCTGTCCTGTAACCGCCACTCCCCCTGCAACCCCTTCTCCAACGACGACATCCTCCTCTACATCGACCGCTTCCAACTAAAATCGTTCAGTCTCTTCGTCACTTCACATCACCGCGAAAGTCATTTATCGCGTGGAAAGAACCCGGTAGCGTCAGCTTACCGGGTTCTTTTATGCCATCTGACTGCTTTGGGGCACTCTATTCCATCGAACAGCAACACCCTCCCCCAAGCTTTTTAAACACTCTCTTCAACGCCCCCCCATGCCTCTAAAGCCTCCCCGATGCCACCCACGCATTTTGCCCTGGCGACGGGGAATGAATAACAAAAAACGGGGAGAACTGCCATGTTCACCGCTGAACTTTTTTTGGCCTTGCTCTGGTCGGCAACCGGCGGACTGCTTTCCTTGCTCGGTTCCACCGGTATCTTCGTGTCCCTGGTCGTCCAACGGCGCATCGAGCGGCTCCAGGACATCCTCGAAGAGTTCCTTGAGCTGCCCTACCATGAAAATAAAAACCTGGCGGCGCCCATGGTCAGTCTGGTGCGCAAGTATCAGGTCCATTACCTCTTCCCTGACCGCCCCGGCCGGACGATCCTCTTTTACCTCGACTTCACCCTCCTGCTGATCGGGTTGATCTGGCTGTGGGTGCTCTTGATGGCCATCGACTGGCCCTTTCGTCCTCTTTTCTGGTTCCAGGGGGTTCTCCTCTTGCTGATCGGCGGCAATATGTTCCTCTTTCGCCGTCTCTTGCAACAGACCATCAGCCCGACGGGAAACCCGCTTTTTAACCCCATCATTCCGCCACCGGAGCGGTTGCGCAGCGTTTCCTACCTCTCCCGCTATGTCAACGTATCCGTCAAATCGATGCTCCAGCAGGCGCGCTTTGCCCTCGCCCTGACGAGAGACGGTGAACTGCGTTTAAAACAGGAAGTCTCCTTCGACGATTTCTATTATCTTCTCCACTGCCCGATCCAGCGATGGCTCGCCTGGGGGGAACTGCGCCTCACCTTTCCACCGGATCCGATCACAGGAAAGCCGGTTCCCTTGCAGCGCAACGTGGAAATTCCGCTGGGCCGGTTTGCCTCCATCGCCGTCAACTGCGACAAGGCAGACGGGGGTGTTCGAGCTGAGGCGAACGTCTGCGCTGACCCGGAAGGGTTTCCGGCGATCCTCTACGTCTTTCCGGCCGGTGAAAAGCACCCTATCCAACTCGAATTCGAGCTGCGAAAGGAAGAAGTGGGCTACCACTCCCGCCCCTTTCCCGAGATGACGGTCCAATCGGCTGTACTGTACCGTTTTGAAGCGGACCGGCGGCTGGAAATTATAGAAGACGGCGATCGCCTCGCCGCCTTCCAGCCCTTCCGTTCCTATTTCATCTGTGATCGGGAACGCTACTTCTGTCCCTTGTCCGAGCCGACGCCGAGGCGTTGCTCCGAGCCGCTAGAGGTGCGTTAAGGTTATTCCTCTTCTTCCTCGTCGGACGGTCCCGGCACAGGCGACGTTTTCGGTTCCGGCGCCGGTTCGGGCATGATCGGCTTGCCTTTGAAACGCAGCAGTTGCCCCTTGCCCTGCCCCTCTTGCAGCATCTTTCCCTTGGAAAAGGCCAAGGCGCCGTTGACAAAGACATGGCGGATGCCGCTCTTCTTCTCTGTGCTGGGCGGCAACAGTTTTGGGTCGATGAGCACAAGATCGGCCCACTTGCCCTTCTCCACGGTTCCCCGGTCTTCCAGGCCCAAGAGGGCGCTGGGACGACCCGAGAGCTTCAGCGCCGCCTCTTCCCAGGGGATTTTGTTCTGGTCACGGACGGAGCGACCCAGGAACTCCTTGAGGGCATCGGGGCTGTACTGGGTGGCGCTGCCCATACCGGAGTCGACCGTTAACGAGACAAAGGGCGATCCCGCAAGGCGATCGATCCGCTCCAAGGTGGTCGTGCGCAGGACAATCCGGACAAGCCCTGCCGAGGCCATTTCCCGGGCAACCACGCCCGGCGCTGCGCCCCGCTCTTGCGCGATCTCCTGCAGCGTTTTGCCCACCAGGTTCGGCGGGTTTTGGCCACCCGCCTCGGCGATCTCGATCATTTCAGGCGGGTAGAGGGTGACGGCCCGCTGGAGCGTCTGGCGGACGCCGGCCGGCTGGCGGTTGCTCGGATAGAGGGTCGTGTAGATGTTGCGCGACGACAGGTATCCTGCCTGCAGATCCTGTTCCATGTCGGCGACGCGGGCGTCGGTGGCGTTGCCGAAATACCCCCAAGGCGCCATCAAGACACGCGCCTTCGTTTCCCGGTGCAGGTCGATGACCCGCTTGAGCAGCACCGCCGGGTCGGAGGAGGTGGCCGGCAGGTTCAGGGCCAAAATGGCGCCCCGCTCCTCCAGAGCCTTGGCCAGGCGCCGGATCTCGTCAAAGGTCAATTGCCGGCCCAATTCGTCGTCAAAATCGATGGAGAGACCGTACGCCCCCTGATCCAAGGAGGTCTGCAACTCCTGAATCAGATCCTCGACGGCCGGTTTGGGCTTTTCCTTCACAGCAGGCGGCGGCGGTATCTGGCCGAACTCAAGAGGCGTCTCTTCCGCCACAACAGCGTCGCTCTTCTCCTCCGGTTTCAGCAGCTTAAAGAGGCCCTGGTGGCCAGCGAGGAGCGCGTAATTGACGGGAAGGCCCGCTTTGGCCGCCTGCTGGAGGTGCAAGGTCACATCGTCCTGGGCGATGTCGCCGTAGCCCGATAAGACGGTGGTGACGCCCTGTTTGATCAGGTTATCGAAGGCGTCCGGTCCGTCCATCGTCCCGTCCAGCCGTGAATGAAGGTCCACAAATCCGGGCAGGATGAGCAGGCCTGATGCGTCGATGACTTTCACCTTGGCGGGCGGCTGGATGATGCCGATAAAGGCGATCTTGCCTTTTTTGATCCCAATGTCAGCCTGGTAGCCTTTTTTGCCCGTTCCGTCGACGATGGTCCCGTTTTTGAGGACATAGTCGTAGGCCAAGGGCTTCTTCACCAACTCGATCCCGTGCTTTTCCAGATAGTTCATTCCAAAGTAGATCCCGGCAAAAGTGGCCGCAAACAGGGCGAGCAGCCCTCCCAGGATCGCCAAAAGGCGGTTCATCCGATTCCCCCCATATATAACATGCCGAGATAAAGCAGGGCCAGGCCGATCAGATTCCATACGGCATGGGCCACAATCGCCGGAAGCAGGGTCCTCTCCCTAGATACGACCCGACCAAGCCAACAGCCGGCGGCGTAGAGCGGCAGAAAACGGTAGGCATCACCATGCAAGGCCGCAAAGACGAAGGCGCTGCCATGGATCGCCCTTGTCCACCCCCACCGCCGGGCCAGGGCCGGCAGAAAAAAGCCGCGAAAGAAACACTCTTCCGCCACCGGCGCAAAAATGCCGGCAGCCAACAGGAGCAACAGCAACGTGGGCAGCTCTGGTCCGGAACGGGAGCTGCGAAAAAACTCCTCGACAGGATGGGGCGGCGCAGGAAAAATCAGGTTAATCAAGCCTCCCAACAGGGAGACGAGCAAAAAAAGGAAGACACCTTGAGAAAGCCCCCGGAAAAGCCTCCGTTTCCCCCCGGCTTCCCAGCCCCAGGGCACCAACAGCCCGGACCGACTGCCGTCCATCCTCTTCCATGCCATTTCCCTGTGGACGGTTTCCTCTCGGGGAATTTCCTCCCGGGGCAATTCCTCCCGGCCCATTTCTTTCCGGCGAAACCACGCGCTTGCCCCGAAAGCGATTCCCAACGTCATCGCCCCGACCGCCATGCTTTTGATTATATTCCACTCGGTCATTCCGTTCTCCTTGCCATAGATCGCGACATGTGTCGCAGACCTGATCATTCTTTTCGGGATGACGGGGAAAAATCCCTGCCGACTCGTTTAAATAGGGAGCGAAGACGCGGGAATACTAGGGGGGCAATCAGCCCAAAGGAGGTGCTCAACCTTGGTGCCCTGGTTTAATATCGGCTTATTCGCGCTTGCGCTGGTCATGCTCGCCGTTACTTTCCTGCTCGTCTATTCATGGTTCCAGCGCCAGAGCCGCCGCTCGCCCTTTCCGGTAAAAAGAATATTCGAGGAATACGCCGAAGATCTGAGCCCATTTGTCGGCCCCAAGCGCTTCGACGCCAATCTGTCGCCCCTGCTGCACCACTGCGACGAAGACGCGATCAGCCTATTGCCTCGCTCCCCCCATTCCCTATACTCCTATTGGGAGGTCTCAGGAGAACGGGAGCAGGCGGCCGCTGCGGCCTATCATCCCGACGAGTGGTGGACGGCGCCGCGCCAGATCCGCCTCTATGACATTACGGAGGTAGCCGAACTGGAGCAAGCGCCCTTTCTGGAGATCGACGTGCCTGACAACGCCGATCACTGGTTCATACAGGGTGTCTTGCCGGCTCACCGCTACCGTTTAGCCGTAGGACGACGCTTGACCGAGGGGTTCGTCATCCTGCTCCTTTCGAATGAGATCGTCACCCCGGCGGCGTCGCCTTCATCGGTGATCGATCCAGAATGGCCGCCCATTCCGGAACTGCAAGGCCACGCTTTGCCCATGGTCATGGTCACTTCCCCTGCCGGTCCTTGGACCATCATCCCGCCAAAAACGTCACTGGCCGGAGGCGTTGCCCATGACTAAAGGTTGGATTGCCTTTGTGCTCCATGCCCACCTTCCCTTCGTCCGCCACTTTGATCGGGACGACTACCTGGAAGAGCGTTGGCTCTTCGAAGCCATCACCGAATGTTACCTGCCGTTGCTCTCCGTCTTCGAGGGCTGGCGCCGAGACGGATTGCCGGCGTCCATCACCCTGACCATGAGTCCCACGCTGTTGACCATGTTGGCAGACCCGCTTTTACAGGAGCGCTATGCCAAACATATCTCAAAACTGACCCTGCTCGCCGATCTGGAGATAGAGCGCACGCGAGATGATCCGGCCTTTGCGCCGCTGGCCCAGATGTACCGAGACCGTTTCAATGAGGCGCTGCACACCTTCAACGATCGCTATGGTCGTGATCTGATCGGCGCTTTCCGGCAATTGATGGACGCCGGCATCCTGGAGATCATCCCCTGTCCGGCGACCCATGGCTACCTGCCGCTGATGCGGCCCCACCCAGAGGCGCAGCGGGCGCAGATCGCTGTCGCTGTCGATACCTACCGGGACTATTTTCACCGCTCGCCGCCGGGGATCTGGTTGTCCGAGTGCGCCTTTCACCCCGGTTTGGAAAACATCCTCGCCGACTTCCACCTGCGCTATTTCATCACCGACGCTCACGGAATTCTCTACGCCACCCCCCGGCCGCGCTACGGCCTTCACGCGCCCTTGATGACGCCAGCCGGCGTCGCCGCCTTCGGCCGTGACGTAGAATCGTCAAAACAGGTCTGGAGCAAGGATGAGGGGTATCCCGGCGACGGCGATTACCGGGAGTACTACCGCGACATCGGCTATGACCTGGATTTTGAGTATGTGCGCCCTTTCATCCATCCCGAGGGCATCCGGTTGCATACGGGGTTCAAGTACCACCGCATCACCGACCGGGAAGGCAACCACAAAGAGGCTTATGTGCCAGAATGGGCTGAGGCGAAGGCGGCTGTCCATGCGGGCAACTTCCTCTTCAACCGCTCACGCCAGTTGGAGTGGTTGAGCAGCCTGATGCCTGAGCGACCTCCCCTGATTCTCTGCCCCTATGACGCTGAGTTGTTCGGCCACTGGTGGTATGAGGGGCCGCGCTTTCTCGATCAGGTCATTCGCCAGCAGGGGCAAGTGGACCCGGAAATCGCCTTCATCACCCCTGGGCGTTATCTCGATCAGGCGCCGCGGATTCAGCCGGCCATGCCCAATGAATCGAGTTGGGGCGACGCCGGCTACCATGAGGTGTGGTTGGAAAACAGCAACCACTGGCTTTACCGTCACCTGCACCGCGCGGCGGAGCGGATGGTGCGCCTGTCGAGGGAACAGGGGGACCGGGACGGCTTGTCTCGCCGCGCCCTCAACCAGATGGCCCGCGAACTGCTGTTGGCCCAGAGCAGCGATTGGGCTTTTATCATGAAGACCGACACGGCGGTGCGCTACGCCGTCAACCGCTCTGTCTATCACCTCAACAACTGTTCACATCTCTACGAGATGTTGCGCGGCAAATCGCCCATGGAAGAACAGGTCATCCGCGACCTGGAGGAACGAAGCCCCATTTTCCCGAACATGGACTACCGCACCTACTGTGACGCCGGATCACCCGTCCACTAATCCACGGCCGCCCTCTCCCCAAGAACGGCGAGGGCGGCTATTTGGCATTGCGCTTTATCCCTTTTGGGTTAGGCGGGAGCGTTCGCCCTGCTTTTTGCGGTTGCGCCACTTTATGCGCTGTTTTATGGGCTGTTTTTGGGATGAACCTCTTTGGTGATATCGATGGCGTCGATTTTGGCTTTCAGGTCCTCGTCCTCCCGCAATGGACAGGGACCTTTCCGTTTTCGTTCACAATCCCATACAGCCATCGTCGTATCGACAACCATTTCAATCAGGGGATCATTGGAGATGCCCAGCGCCTTGGCGCGGTCGATGGCGATGGCTCTGGTTTCTTCCTTCGAAAGGGAACGACTGCACGCCCTCTGCTGCACCATAAATGTGACCATCTTGATCGCTTCCATATCGCGTTTCCAATTTTCGACGCCGCTTTTTCTCTGCTGCTGCAATAGCCCGATCACCCAGCCGATCACAGCAGTGAGTAGCGCCTTACATGCTTCGATCACGCTCGGATCTTGCCAAAAATCCGCCATACTCTCTCCCCCCTCATTTTCATCATACGCATGGTCTAAAAAAATGATTTAGACATGAAAAAACCGCAGCGATACTGCGGTTATACCGTTTATACTTTTGTTGCTGCATCATATGGAGCCTGATGTTCTTTACCCGAAAGAGGTTTTACTACCATGAAATCAAACCGTTATAAAGGAAACCGTCGCCTCTCCCGTTGGGTCGAAGAGATCGCTGCCACCGAGCGCGTCGCCTTTATTCGATTTGCCGACGGACAGGCATCGGGACTGGGATTGCGTTTGCTTGAGGGCTATGCCCACCTGTTGTATGTGGTCGCCCTGGAACCTGCGCAGGGATGGTATGCGGTGCACGCCACCCCTGAGTGTTGGACGGAGTTGCCGGCCATCCTGAGGAGCCTTCCCCGCCCCCCTGTGGAGATCCGTTACTCCCGCTAGCGGCTGCGAAAAGGAACCAAGGCGCATCCTTCCGCCTGTCATCGCTCGCGGCATCGCGCGACAATCGGCTAGACAATCGGCTTAATGCCTTGATCCTGTCTGCAATAGCTGACTGAACCCTTTGAAGCGAAAGAGGGACACCGGTCCGCGCCGCTCCGCCAGGTTCGCTTCGGTTTTCACCGTCTTATAGACCTGGAGTGTCTGGGCGGCGATGGCCGACCACGAATAGACCTCCCGCACCTCCCGGGCGGCCTGTTTCGTCATCGCCTTGACGAGCAGTTCATCATCAAGGGCGGTGATGATCTGCTCGGCCAGGGAGTTCACATTGCCCGTCAACGCCTTCAACCCGTTTTGCCGGTGCCGGACGATTTCCGCCAAACCGCCCGTATCAGAGACAACGACCGGCGTTTCAGCGGCCATGCCTTCCAGGGCGACGATGCCAAAGGGTTCGTACAAACTGGGGAACACGGCCACATCAGCAGCCCGGAGCAGCCCTACCTTCGTCGCGCCGTGAACATAGCCGGCAAAATGAACCTTGTCACCGACACCATTGCGGTTGGCCAGGTGTTTTAAATAGTTCATCTGTGTCCCTGTCCCGCCGATAACGAGCTTGGCGGGATGGCGGCGAAGGATCTGGGGCATCGCTTCGACCAGGACCTGCACGCCCTTTTCCCAGACCAGGCGACCCACATAAAAGAGAATCCGCTCATGGTCAGCGGCATAATCGCTGCGGCGAAATCCCTGGGCTTTGGCCGCAGTGAACTCATCGGGATGGACGCCATTGGGGATGACGGCGATCTTGTCGCCAGGCATCTGGAAGATCCGGCCCAACTCCCGCTCCATATGTTGACTGCAGACGATCACCCGCCAGGCCTCATAGCCCAACCACCACTCGACCTGGCTGATATACCGCTGCAGGTCATTGTGCAGGCCGTTGTGACGCCCCCATTCGGTGGCGTGAATGGTGGCGATCAGGGGCTTTTGCCAGCCGTGTTTCAAGGCCCGTCCGGCATAGGCGACCAGCCAATCATGGGCGTGAACAACGTCAAAATCGCCGTATTCACCGGCCACGGCCAGCGCTTTTTCCAGAAAGGCGAAGTTGAGATGATGGATGTCGCCGGCAAAATCGAGGGACCATAAGGAATAGGGATGGATGCGATGGACGGTGACGCCCCGATCCCGCTCGGTCGCCGGCAGGCCGTCTCCCCCCTGGGTGATCACATGGACCTCGTGGCCCTGTTGGGTCAACGCCCCAGACAGCCCGTGAACATGGGGGGCCAGTCCGCCGACGACACGCGGCGGGTATTCCCAAGACAGCATGAGGATTCGCAAAGAAACCCCTCCCGGAACTCTGCAGTTTGAAGACGGGCCAAGCCCCTTTGTCCGTCTCCCCGCAGGCATTGATATTTGTCTGGAGCCGCATAAGGCAGAGGGCCGGGGCCGAGAGCGGCCCCTAGCCGTTGTGCACCTGTATGGTCCAGTTGACGCCGTTGTTGTTGTCCCAGTTGTTGATGGAATCATGGAAACAGAAGTGCATGGCGCCCAGATCATGGGCGGGAAGAACCTTCACCCAGCCATAGCCGGTTTTGTCCATCGACACGTCATCGACCTTTTTCCAGTTCTCCGAATCACCGTACCCCACGTGCAGATAGACCTTGTCGGCGCCGCTGTTGGCGAGCAGCCCTGAATAGAGGATGCAGACCTCCTGCCCGGCTGTGGCAGGTAGGGGATCGATCCTCACCCCGCCGGGATACATATTCTCGGCCATCGCTTCCAAGCGGTTGTCGACACTGAAACGGGTGTACTTCTTGTCGGCCACTCCATCACCTCCATCGTACTCGGCGTTGGGGGACCTCCGACCTTCCCTAGTATGCGGCGTTGCGCCCCGCCCTATGACCGAAGCTTCTGGGGAATGCCGATCAATTGGGGAAATGATTTCAGGAACAAGGCGATTCCGGGAAAAGTCCTCCTGGGCATAAAAAAAACGGCCCCGGCGCATGATGCGCCGGGAACCGATTGGAATGCCGCTTGAAACAACCTCATGGCGAAAGCCGATAAGGGCTTAGTGTTCGGGATAGCCAAAGAGCTCTTCGTAGATGAACATGAGTTCCTTTTCGAAGAGGGTCCGCTTCAATTCCACAGCGGTCTCACGAACACGAGCCAGCACTTCGGCGGCCTGCACTTCGGTGAGGTCGATCTCGAATTCACGGAATTTGGACTTAATCGAGGCGGTGCCGGAGTGTTTGCCGATGACGATTTGACGGGCCAGGCCCACTTCTTCCGGGGAGATGACTTCGTAGGTTTTGGGGTTTTTCAGCACGCCGTCGCCATGGATGCCCGATTCATGGGCAAACATGTTGCTGCCGACGATGGATTTCCAGGTGGGCAAGAAGCGCCCCGAGGCTTTGGAGACATATTCGCAGAGGTCGCGGAACTTCTCCGACTTGAAGCCCAGGTCGATTCCGTCACAATATTTAAGCGCCATGACGACTTCTTCCAGCGCCGCGTTGCCAGCCCGCTCGCCAAGACCGTTGACGGTCACGCCGATATGGGTGGCGCCGGCGCGGACCCCGGCGATGGCGTTGGCCGTGGCCATGCCGAAGTCGTCGTGGGTGTGCATTTCGATGTCGATATCAACGGCTTCGCGTAGCCGTTTGATGTTATCATAGATCTTAAAGGGCTCCATAATGCCGACAGTGTCGCAGTAGCGCAGGCGGTTGGCGCCGAGCTTCTTGGCTTCCGTGGCAAACTGGATCAAGAACTCGATGTCCGAACGGGAAGCGTCTTCCGCGTTGATGGAGACATAGAGGCCCTGCCCCTTGGCGAACTCAACAGCCTTCATCATCGACTCCAGCACCCATTCGCGGGAGGTGCGCAGCTTATGTTGGATATGGATGTCGGAAGTGGAGATGGAGATGGCCACAGCGTCACAGCCGCAATCGATGGAGTGCTGGATGTCGGAGATGACGGCGCGGTTCCAACCCATGATGCTGGCCTTCAGGCCCATCTTGCAAATCTTCGCAATGGTTTCTTTTTCATCGCCGCCCATGACAGGAATACCCGCCTCGATCTGGTGAACCCCGATCTCATCGAGCATCTTGGCAATACGGAGTTTTTCTTTGTTGGCGAAAACAACACCTGCTGTCTGTTCGCCGTCGCGTAACGTAGTGTCGACGATGGAAATTTGCCGGTTGGTCAACACCCTCACCCCTCAATTGTATTTTATCTTTCTCTTTGGTAAAGACTATTATATTTTAGCATAACTGCAAGCAAACGCAAGAATAGGAGCTTTCATATACTGTATACAGCATTATTTGCCGGGATTTGACCTTTTTTGGGTTATTTTTCGTCTTTTTTGTCAACGTCGATCCCTTTGATTTTACACCCATTCGACAGCGGTGATCTTCTGCGTTGGAATCGGCTGTATCGTGGGATCGAGAATATCGTCGCGGATCCCATATGCGATGGTCGGTGTCAGGTCGACGATCTGGAACCGTTTGACATCGCCGTCGGCAAAATAGACATAGACCTTCCGTCCCTGCTCTTTCGCCTGTTCCAGCATGCTATGCACTCTTCCCCGGTGCAATCCCATGTTTTCGCCCCCTGCCCGCCCGATTTGATCGACTCCACCGGCGCCCTTTGCCAGTGACGACAGAACACCGCCGGATCAGCGCGGCTGTAACGCCTGGAGCACTGCGGCGGCATGGCCGGCCGATTTGACCTTGCGGTAGATCTGCTGGATATTCCCTTGCGGATCGATGAGAAAGGTGGACCGTTCGATGCCGATGGACTTTTTGCCGTAAAGCGTCTTTTCCTTTAAAACCTGATAGGCATTGCAAAGGGTGCTGTCGCTGTCACTGAGCAGCAGGAAGGGGAGGCACTGTTTCTCGGCAAAGCGTTCGTGCGATTTGACGCTGTCGCGGCTCACACCTAAAATGACGGCATTCGCTGCTTCGAATTGGCTGTGCAGGTCGCGAAACTCCTGCGCTTCCAGGGTGCACCCGGCTGTATTGTCTTTGGGATAAAAATAGAGCGCCACAGGGCGTCCTAAAAACTGGCTCAGACGCACCGTTTCCCCGTTGGAAGCCGGCAGTTCGAAATCGGGCGCCTTCTGACCGATGGTCAGTTCCTCCATATGCATATAGCCTCCCCAGCGGTGATCATGACTTTTTGCGAAATACCATCCGGCAACAGGCGTCACCGGCGCCGATGCGTTTTTCGGGAATAAATTCAAAGTCCGGGAAGCAGGCCATGATGCCTCGGTCGCCCTGAACAGCCCAGTCGCAAAGACGATCGGTCTCTTTGACGTCACAGCCGTGGCGCTCCCGCCAAGCGTCGACGAGGGGGCAGCGGTGAAACTCAATGACCGCCTGTTCCGGCGTCACCTCAACAATCTTCATCTCAAAGATCGCCTGGGACGTGGGCCGGGCAAACTGGGCGATCAACTTTTCCATCTCCGCCGTCGGCTCCATGGCCTGGCCTTTCATCTGGCCGTAGCGGAAAATGGCTTTCTTCGCCAGCGTCTCGGCGTCGACACCCATGGCCTGGGCCTCATCGAGAAGCAGGTAAAACCAAGTAGCCCGGTCTTGAAAGGCTTGCCGGACCGTTTCCAGGGAAAAGGTTTCGGACTGGCTCATCGTGCGCCTCCTCCATTCTCCTTGATCACCGGACAGTTTTCTGTTCCTGCCGGCTCAGATGCATGATTTCGATGTTTGGTTCGGTGCTTGCTCGGATTGTTGTCTGATGGTGTCTGTCGCCGTTGACGGTTGGCTGATGCGGTTGTTGATGTTACAGACATGTTTTCTTCGACGACCGGCGATATCATTCCTTTGCCCGTTCACCCTTTGTTAAAAAATAAAAAAAGTCCGCCCTGTGCTGAGCAACCGAAAGTGGGAGGGCGCGCACGCTGACCCCGGAGCGGCCCTTGGTTTTTTGCCAAGTGGCCGCTCCTTTCTTACAGAACCATTTCCCGACCGGCGGCGATCAGAAAGAGGTGACGGTTTTTTACTTTGACCTTGCACACCGTCTCAACAGCCCGGTGGTAGAGGTTTACCTGGCCCAGGTACATCTCTCGAAGCTGGCAGAACCATTCGTCGCTGTCCATCCCGGAGGGCCGGCGGTCTGTCTTATAGTCGAGAAGCACCCAGCCGTCTTCTTCCTCAAAGAGGCAGTCAATGACACCCTGGACGATCACCCTGTCGTCTACAGAGGCCTTGTCGGGATAGACCTCCCGAACGGGCAGGGCAAGTGTAAAGGGGACCTCCCGCAGGGCCTGCTTGGCCCGGCGAAGGCGAATGCCCAGCGGGCTTTCCATAAGGGCGCCGATCTGTTCTTCGTCGACTGCCTTTCGCTGTTCCATCGTCAGCAGTTCCCGTTCGACCAGCCGATCCACTTGCCGGGCGATGCCGTCGCGCGACAGGTCGCCGGCAAAGTCAAGGTGCTGCATGACGAGGTGAAAGGCGGTGCCCCGCTCGGCTGCCGTGAGCCGCCGTTCCTGTTGGAGAAAACGGGGGCGCATCTCGGAGAGTGCGCTGGCGGGACGCGATGGCGGCGTATCGGTTACCTGGGATGGGGGTTGATCTGGCGAGTGTTGCGCTGTTGAGGATTGCACCGTTAGGGATTGCGTTGGCTGGAGTTGCCCGTTCTGGACTTCCCCGTCACTCTCCGGTATCTCCTCTCCCTGGGCATAGAGCCACCGGACAAAGCGATCCTTGACACGGCTCACAGCGACCTTGGCCGCAATGCCGGAGGCGTCCCGCAAGGGATATTGCCAGGCGAGTTGGCCTTCCACCCGCTCCGTTGAGGTGACCGGTTCAAAGCGACGCAACTTTGCCAGCCAGAGCGGATCGACGGCGATCTCGGTCTGCTTTCCCGCCTCCTGTCGAGTCAGCGCGCTTTTGGCGCCGAAACACAGTCTCCAGCGGGATATGCCTTCCGCCTTTTGCTCCCGTTCCGGCAGGTTCCCTTCCATCGCCGCAGCGATCGCGCCGGCTGCCCAGGCCTGCATCTCCTGGCCGTCAGGGTGTTCCGCCAAAGCCGGACCGATCCAGTCGAGGTAGCACTTGGCCCGCAACAGGGCCTGGTCGGCCAGGGGCGAGGCGAGGGCGATCCCATCACCGTCTAGACGCCATTGCTGGGCAGCCTTGGTGATATCGCGGACGGTGCCCAGGAGGATCAGTTTTTCTCTGGCCCGGGTCAGCGCCACATAAAGGATGCGCATCTCCTCGGCCAAGGTTTCCCGGTAGAGGCGGCGTTGGATGGCCAGCTTTGCCACCGTCGGATAGCGGTAACGCAGTTGCGTGTCGACGACGACCGGGCCAAGACCGAGGTTTTTGTGGATCAACAGGTCCTGGCGCAAGTCCTGGACGTTAAACTGGTTGCCCATGGCGACGACGAAGACGACGGGAAACTCAAGGCCCTTGCTCTTGTGGATGCTCATGATGCGAACGACATTTTCCTTTTCCCCGAGCGCCCGGGCCGTCCCCAAGTCGCCGCCCTGATCCTGGAGTCGTTCGATGAAGCGAAGGAAGCGGAAGAGGCCCCGGAAGGTGGTCGCCTCGTACTGGCGCGCCCGGTCATAGAGGGCGCGCAGGTTCGCCTGGCGCTGCCCCCCGCCGGGCATGGCGCCGGCGTAGTCGTAATAGCCGGTCTCCCGGTAGATGGCGGCGATCAACTTGGCCAGGGAATCCCGGCGGGCGATGGTCCGCCAAGCGTCGATTTGGCGCAAAAACTCCTGAAGGCGGTGGGCGATGGGCGCCACATCCATCGGCGGCTCGACGTTCGGCCGGACGCTCGTCGCCGGGACGCTGCCGGCTTCTCCCCCAGCCCCCTCAACTTGCCTGAGAAAAGCCTGGATGGCATCAAAGAAGGATTTACGCGGTTCGGCCAAGCGGATGCGGGCCATTTCCTCCCCTGTAAACCGGAAGATGGGCGAGCGCAGAAGAGCTGCCAGCGGGATGTCCTGGCGCGGGTTGTCGATGACGCGCAGCAGCGACAGCATGATGGAGACCTCGGTGGCCTCAAAGTAACCGGAACCAGTGTCTGCGTACGCGGGAACGCCGGCTGCCCGGAACTCCTCCAGGAAGATGTCGGCCCGCCCTTTCGTCCCGCGCATGAGGATGACGATATCACGGTAACAGACAGGCCGGTAGCCGCCCTGGTCCCGGTCAAAGACAGGCATCCCTTCGTCGATCAGTTCCCTGATACGGCGGGCTGCCAGACGCGCTTCATACTGGGCCGTTTCGAGGAGGAGCAAGGCCTCCTCCCCGCCCTCCCGTTCGCCGGTGTCTTCGTCCGCGTCGGAGGCAGCGCCGTCACTGGCGCTGTTATTGATGGCATTGCTGGCGGTTTGATCGGCGCCGCCCGCTTCCGGTTCCGGCCCATCGGGATCGGGCTGCCGTTGCAACAGGTGCAATTCCACGACAGGGTCGCCCGGGTGGCCGGGAAGTTCCGGGAAGGTAGCGCCGTAGACGAGCTCCGCCTGCCGGTCATAGGCCATCTCCCCGGCGCGAACGGTCATGATCCGCCGGAAGAGGTCGTTGACAGCCAGGACGACGTTGCGGCGACTACGAAAGTTTTTCGCCAAGTCGATCCGGGCCTCTCCCGCCGCCGCCATCTCGTAGGGCCCATACCGCTGATATTTCTCCATGAAGAGCCCCGGCTCGGCGAGGCGGAAGCGATAGATGCTTTGTTTCACATCGCCAACCATGAACCGGTTGTTCTGCGACACCAGGCTCAGGAGCGTCTCTTGAACGGTGTTCGTATCCTGATACTCGTCGGTGAGGACTTCGGCGAAGTGTTCCTTCAATTCCCGCGCCAGCGCCGAAGGGAGCGGCGCCTCCGGCGTCGCCGCCTCATCCAGGAGCAGGCGCAGGCAGAAGCGCTCCAGGTCGTTAAAGTCGACGAGGCGTTTTTCCCGCTTGGCTGCTTGAAAGGCGCTGTCGAAAGCGAGGACCACTTCGACGAGCGTTTCCATCACCGGGAGCGCCCGCTCCAGGTCACCAACCAGTTCCTGGGGCGGACGAAGAAAGTACTTCTTTTGCAGGTCTGTCAGTTTCTTTTTGGCCTGATCGCGATGACGGCCCACCTCTTTTTTGAGGGTTTCGTCAACAGGGCCGCGGATGGCTTTGGCCCGGGTAAAGGCAAGCGCCTGAAAATGGCTGTACAGTTGCGACCAGGACCGGCCCGCAGCCTGGCACAGGTCCTGGGTGAGTTGCAGATCAGCCGTGATGGCGTCAGCATAGGCGGCCGGTCCGCCGGGCAGCCGGCAGAGGCGCAGCGCCCGGTTCAAAAGCCCTTCCACCTCTGCCAGGTCGATGGCGATCTCCTCACGCAACGCCCTAAACCAGGGTAGGGTTTCCCAGGCGGTCTCGCCGCTGCCGCTGTCCCCGATCGTTTTGCCGGCGTCCTGGAAGACGCGGAGGATGTCTTTTAGCCACCCCTCTGGCCAGGGCTGGCTGAGGGCTTTTGCATAGAGTTGGAGGACGATGTCCTGCAAGGGGCTGTCGTCGCGGTCGCCACCGTAGGCGTCGACAAGGGCGGTGAACCGGTGGAACTCCGCATCGGCGCCCTTCAAGGGCTCTCCCTCTCCATGACTGCCGGCCGCCTCGCCGGCTCGCTCATAAAAGGTCTCAAAGACCGCATCGAGCACGTCCTGGCGCAGCAGGGCGATCTCCGTCTCGTCGGCGACCCGGAAGGCAGGATCGAGGTCAAGGCGATAGTAGTGTTTGCGGACCAAATCAAGGCAAAAGGAGTGGAGCGTCGTGATGGCGGCCCGGTTGATCAGGACCAGTTGTTGCCGCAGCCGCGTCTGCTGGGGGTTTTGGGCCAACTCCTTGGTCAGGGCGGCCCGGATGCGCTCGCGCATCTCCGCCGCCGCCGCATTGGTGAAGGTGACGACAAGCAGGCGGTCCACATCGACGCCTTCCTTGATGATGCCGATGATCCGCTCAACCAGCACAGCCGTCTTGCCCGCGCCAGCAGCGGCGGCCACGAGGATGTCGCCGCCGCGGGCGGTGATGGCCTGCCATTGCTCGTCTGTCCATTTGGGATCGCGGTTCACCGGATCACCCCCTCAAACACGGATGTTGGGCCGGCGGCGATCTTGTCCCAGATCGTCTCCGGCGGGTCGTCGATAAGCAGCCGGTAGTCGTTATCCTGCAACAACAGGTCAAACTGGCAGACGGGCTTGTAGGGACAGAAGGCGCAGGCGAGTCGATCATCGCGCCGGTAGGGCCGGATGGAGACGAGCCCGTCCAGGATGGCTTCGCCGGCGCGGGCGAAGATGCCCTGCAGGTACCGGCGCAGGAGGGCGAACTGGTCGATCGTCAATACGGAGGAGGCGCTGTAGAAGCTGCCGTCTTTTTTTAAGCCCACGGGGATGAGCGGCGAAAAGCCCTGAGGGGTCTCGCCGTCCATGAGGGCCACCACCGCGGGATCGGCCAGGACATGGCCGCGCATCTTCATGGCTTTGAGGATGCCCTGCTCCGCCTCATCGCGCGTCAGGGGACCGCCCGCCGGAAGCAGGGGATCGCGAACGCCGAAGTAGAGCATCCCGCCGGGACGGCACTCCGGCGCGGCCAGCAGCGGCGAGGCCGTTTCGTTCAGCGATGCGGACAAGCCTTCGCCGAAAGCGCATCCGCCGATCAGCCGGTTGCCGTGGCGCAGGGCCACATCCAGGTAAGTGAGCAATTGCAGCTTCAAGCCGTGGGCCATATCGGCCAGCTTCAGATCGGCCCGGTTGGACTTGTAGTCGATGACGCGCAGCCAGGGCACATCGCCGGCCAGCGCGCCGTCGATGCGGTCGATGCGGCCCACCAGTTCCATGGCGCGGCCATCGGGCAGGGACACCTGGACGGGCGGCAGCAGTTCCCGCGGTCCAAAGCCGACCTCCAGGGCGAGGGGCCGGAATTGGCCGCGCCGGGCATGTTCGCCAAGAACGGCGACAGCCCGCGACAGGGTCTGTTGGAGGCGCCCCGTGAGGTAGCGATGGCGGGCGGTGCTGAGGAGGATCTCGTTTTGCAGTTGCGGCGCCAGGTGGGAGACAACCTCACCGGTGAGGCGAAACAGTTCCTCCCGGGGCAAGGCGCCCCAGTCGAGTTTGTCCTCACGGACGCGGTCGCCGAACTGCTTCAAGGCGGCATGGAAAAACTCGCCCAGATCGGGCGCTTCCAGGCGAAAGATCCGCCGTTCCTTGAGGCGAAGGCCATGGGAGACGAAATGGGAAAAGGGGCAGGCCAAAAAGCGCTCGATCCGGGAGACGCTGGCCTTCAAGGGGTCACCGAAGAGGCGGCGGCTCACCGGTTTGGGCAGGTCTTTTTCCCGGTTCTCATGCCAGAGGCCGGAGAGCACCCGCGCCAGTCGTTCCCGCCAGGCGGGCCGTTCGGCCAGCCAGGAGTAGGCGACCCACCAGATCAGCGGCGACGGGCGGTGGGCCAGAGCCTCCCGCATGGAAGGAATCAGGTAGGAGAGGCTGCGCCCGGGATGGACGATGTATTCGAGGGCCAGTTCATCGTCGAGCGCCCTTGCTGCCTGGGTAGAATCGTCGACAGCCAAATCCTCCACAGGAGCGGCTGCCAAGGACAAAGCGCCCGGTTCGAGCAGCCAAGTCCGTGTCGTCACCTGGGGAAAGATCTCGCGCACCCGGGCGATGACCGACGAGGGCAGTTGCGCCCGCCCTTCGGCGTCGGCCATCGGATAGACGAGGTAGCAGCGCTCACTGGCCCGGGTGAGGGCGAGGTAGACGTGGTACTCCTCGTCGAAGAGACGACGACGGCTGCCCGGCGCCAGTTCAAGACCGGTCAACTCCTGGATGCGCTCCCGCTCTTTGTCGTCAAAGATGCCGTCGTCTTTGGGCCGGGCCGGCAGCACGCCTTCGGACACACCAAGGATAAAGGCGGCCCGGATCTCAGGGCTGCGGGAGCGATCGAGGCTGCCGATGAAAACCTGATCCAATTCCGGCGGGATCAGGCTGAGCTTCAGGCTGTCAAGGCCCGCTTCCATGACGACGGCGTAGGTGGCCAGATCGAGAGGCGTCTCGCCGAGGGATTCCACGATCTGGTCAAAGAGGTCGAGCACAGCCGACCAGATCTGGCGGTGGGCGCGGGCCTCTTCAATCCGACCGGCCCCTTCCGCCTCAGCGATCCAGGCGGAGAGTTTTTCCGGCGCCTGCACGTCGATGAGCAGTTGATAGAGGGCCGCCGTGATCGGCCGGACCGCCTTGGAACGGGCGACAGCCCCATGAAAGGTGCGCAAGGCGTCCCGAGCCCGATCGCGGGCGTCGTTGATCTCGGCCAGTTCCGCCAGTTCCTGATCGCTGAACGAGTCGAGGCTGTCCTCGCCCAGGGTCAATCGGCGGCGAAAGAGCCAGGGCTCGTCGTCGCGCCAGCGGCGGCCACGGATGCCGTGGGCCAGCACATAGTTTTCCAGCCGGTCCGTCTCCTCCCGCGATAGAGGGACCAGATCGGTTTTCAAATAGCGGAAGAGGGGTTCATAGGTCCAGTCGCGTAGCACCGCCTCGAGGGCGGAGCGGATGAGTTCGACGAGCGGGTGATGGGGCGCCGGGCGCTTGCAGTCCATGAATAAAGGGATGCCGAAATCGCCGAAGACGTTCTCGATCACATCCTGATAGGATTCCAGGTCGCGCAACAGGAGCGCCGTGTCGCGCCAGCGGTAGCCTTGGTCGCGGCAGAGGCGGATGATCTCCCGGGCCGCTCCCTCCACCTCGCTGCGGCGGTTGGCGGCGGCGCAGACGAAGAGTCCCTGCGTTTTGCCCGGCCAGATTGGCGCGGGCCGGCGAAAATAAAGGGACTCCAATCGCCCCAGTTCGGGGGCTTGTCGAAAGCGCGGGGCCGATTCGTCGAGGTGGATCGCTTTTTCGATAGCAATCCCATGGTCGCCGGCCAACTGCAACAGCTTGGCCTGGGTCTCGCGGGTGCGGAAAAAGGGGTCGTCCAGATCGCACGGATCATCCAGTTGGGCCGGATCGAGGCAGAGCGTCACATTGACGCGACGGCAGACGGTCAGGAGCGCCGCCAGGACGGACAATTCCTGGGGGGTAAAGCCGGCGAAGCCGTCGACCCAGACTTCGGCGTCGCGAAGCATGGCCGATTCAGGGATGCGCTGGGCCAGCAGGTGCAAGTAGTCGTCGGGATCGGTGTATTTGCCCTCCAAAAAGGCGTTCAGCGCGCCGTAAAGAAGCGCCAGATCATGAAGCTTGTCAGCGAGGAGTCCGGCGCCCTGGCGCTCGATCACCTCGGTCTGACAGCGCTCCAGGCTGTCCACATCGATGTTGTACAGTTTCAACTCCGACAAGGCGCCGGCGAGGGCATCGGCAAAACCGGGTTGGCCGGCGGAGCGGTGAAAGAGACGCAGTTCGTCCTTGTGCCGCTCCAAAAGGCTGCGCAGGATCATGCGCTTGCCCAACTCGCCGATGGGGATGCGGGCGCTCCCGCCCACCTCCTGGAGGACCCGGTAGGCCAGGCGGCGGAAACTGAAGACCTGCGCCCGGATCGCGCCGCCCAGTCCCTGTCTTGTCGCCAAGGCCCGCTCGGTCTGAAAGGTGGCCTGTTCGGGCACGAGGAAAAGCAGGGCCGGCCCCAAGGGGGCGCTGAGGAGTTCCCTGGCGATCGCATCGAGACAGGCGCAACTCTTCCCCGTTCCGGCCCGGCCCAGGATGAAGCGCAGGCTCATGAGCGCTCCCCTCCCCCTCGATCATGGGGCGACGGTTGACTGGCGCTCTGCGCCGGGCTGGCTTGAGCGACATTCCCTTGAAGGGCGCCGGAATCGGCGACGCCGGCGTAAAAGCGGCGTTCCATCCCTTTGAGGTAGGGCGACCAGCCGTCCTTCGCTTCGCCCAGCGCCTGGCGCACCTTGAACATGTCGGCGTCAAAGCGATCGGCGTAATGAAGGATCATGGCTTCCGCCGTCTGGGGCCGTTTGGGCGACTGCCACTCATACTCGCCGTGATGGCTGGCGATCAGGTGCAGCAGTCTCAGGCGCAGTTCCTCGGGAAATCCGGGCAGGCCGGCGATTTCGCGATCGAGCAGGTTGATGCCGATGACGATGTGACCAAGCAGATTGCCGGCGACGGTATAGCCGATGACGCTCTGGTACTGAAGCTCCTCAATTTTTCCGATATCGTGGAGGATGGCGCCGGCGGCCAGCAGGTCCCGGTCGGCTTCGGGCACATTGGCGGCAAGGCCGAGGGCCGTCGCATGGACCCTAAGGGAATGCTCCAACAAGCCGCCGATGTAGGCCTGGTGGTGGGTCATTGCCGCCGGAGCGTTCACATAGGCGCGGCGGATGTCCCCTTCGGCGAAGAGACGCGCCAGCAACATCTTCAGATGGGGATTGGCGATGGCGGCGATGGCGCGATCCAAATCGGCCTCCAGTTGGTCACGATCTAAGGGGGTCACCGGCAGGAAGTGGCCCCAGTCAACCTCCCGGGCGTCGACCGGTTCGACACCGTGGATATGCAGTTGGATGGCTCCCTGGTATTCTGTGGCCTGGCCGCGGATGCGAAAAACAGTCTCCTCCTTCAGGATTTGGGCAAACTGCTCGCCCTTGTCCCAGGCTCTCGCCTCCACCTTGCCCGATCGATCCTCCAAGGTGGCGGTGAGATAATGCCCCTTCGCGGCGTCGCGGTAAGGCATAAGGGAAAAACGGCGAACAACCAAAAGGTCATGAAAGGCCTGACCATGTTTGATGTCTTTGACCATAAGACGGCCTGTCGGATGGACTTCGCATGCTTGTGTCACAGGGACAACTCCTTTTCTGTTCGGGTCGCGAGACCAAATAAGAATATGATATGAGACCAATAAGATAAAAAGATAAGGAAACCGTACAAGAAATCGGATATGCGTAATGAGAATAAAGGAACCCAGCCCATATTTGTTCGGCAAAGGGGCTGCAATTTCCTTGCACGAAAAAATGCCTTTCAACCAGCAGGCAGCTCGTTAAAAGGCATTTTTTATTTATGTGGCGTCTTTTGAGTCGGCTATTACGGATCAATCAGTTCTAGCCGTTCATGCATTCTTCCGCTTATAATGAATTCAGTTCACAAGCTCACTCACGGCGGAGGTGATCGTCCCATGAGCAGTTCCTTGCAAGTCATCCTAACCCGCACCGCGAACCAGCCCGTAAACCGGGCCATCGAATTCATCGTCAACGCCGGTCGCGTGCTCCTCGAATCGAACGCCGAGGTGTACCGGGTGCAAGACACGGTCCAAAAGATGGGAACCGCTCTCGGCATCGACGATCTGGAGAGTTATGTCACCCCGGCGGGCGTCTTCGTCAGCTATGTCGATGACGAAGGCAACCCCCGCACCTACTTCCGGCGCGTATCAAAAAAAGGCGTCAATCTCAGCCGGATTTCCGCCATCAATCATCTCTCCCGCCAGGTGGCCCGCAAAGAGATCTCCCTCGAAGCCGCCTTTGCCGATTTGGAAAAAATCGAAAACACGCCGCCCCCCTATTCACCGCTGCTGAGACTCGCCGTCATCTCGATGACGGCAGCCGGTTCCGCCGCCATCTTCGGCGGCGAATGGATGGAATGCGGACTGGCCCTGGTGATGGCCTTTCTCGCCTTTTTGCTGATCGACGGCACCAAACTCGTCGCCATCGCCTATCTGCGCGAACTGCTCCTGGGCGCTGTCGGCACCGGCCTCGTCCTGGCGGCGCGCGCGAGCATCAATTTTGACATCGGCCCCGTTGTGGCCGGGGTGCTGGTATCGGCCATCCCGGGCGCTTTTATGGTCAACTCGGTTCGGGATATCATCGCCGGCGACCTGATCTCCGGCGCCATCCGGGGCCTCGAGTCAGCCGGCCTCGCGGCTGCCCTCTTTGGCGGGGCCGGCATCACGCTGTCCATGGTGGGCACCCAGTACCTGTCCGAACCGGTGGTGCCGCAGCCGCCGATCATCGCCGTCAGCTTTTTCGTTTCCGCTCTCTTCAGCATTTTTAACCATGCGCCGAAGGGACTGGTCTTTTCCGGCGGAGTGACAGGGATGCTCAGCGCCACCGTTCTCTATCTGGCCGTGTCCAATGGTTACACGCTGATCCTGGGCATGTTCTGGGGCGCCATCGTCGTCGCCATCGTCAGCGAGATCCTCGCCCGCATCCACCTCGTACCTGTCACCGTCTTCATCATCGGCGGTTTTATGCCCCTGTTGCCGGGGATTTGGTTTTTCCGGGCCACCATCTTCCTCTTCACGGGAAACTACCTCGACGTCCTGGAACCGCTGATGGTCGGCTTCGGCGGCATTGTCGCCGTGGGCGCCGGCGTGGCCATCGTGACAGCGGTGATGCGGCACTGGAAACAGAACCGGTGGAACATCCGCCTTGACTGGCGCTACTGGCATAAACGGGTGAAGCGGAGCCTGTAGCGGCAAGCGCCCAGGAGTAATGAATATAGAAACATTCGGCTTCAGTCCTTGCCGTCGCTCCCGCTGACGCGCCCCAGGCCGCCGCAGTTCGGACAAGCCTGGACGGTCAAGGGTTGTTCCAGGCCGCTCAATTCCATCAGTTCAGCGTCAAGCAGGATCGTCTTCGTCGGTCCGTCGGCGATGATCTCGCCCTGTTGGATGACGATCGTCCGATCGCAGTTCTCCAAGACCATGTCCAGATCATGGCTGGTGATGATTTTCGTATGGGGAAAGCTGCGCAGCAATTCCATAAACCGCCTGCGCGATTTCGGATCCAATGCCGACGTGGGCTCGTCCATGACGAGGATGTCCGGCCCCATGGACAAGACAGAGGCAATGGCGGCGGCGCGCTTCTCCCCGCCGGAGAGCTTAAAGGGCGCCCGATCCTTCAGGTGAGCGATCCCGACGGCCGCCAAGGCCGCCTCGACCCGCTTCTCCACCGCTTGTTCATCCAGCTTGCTGTTGCGCGGGCCAAAAGCCACGTCATCATAGACGGTGGTCATGAACAACTGATCGTCGGGATCCTGAAAGACCATGCCCATCCGTTGCCGGATCTGGGGCAAGGTCTTTTTTGTCACGGCGATGCCGTCCACGACGATCTCCCCGCTCGAAGGCCAAAGCAGCCCCATCATCAGCAACAACAGCGTTGTCTTGCCGGCGCCGTTACCACCGATGATGGCCACCGACTCACCCGGCGTGACGTGAAAGGACAGCCCCTTGATCGCCGGGTGGCCGTCGGGATAGGTATAACGCAGGTTGTTGACTTCCAGTTTGCCACCGCTCATCGCAGCACCCCCGTAATCAAAGAACCGAGCCACGCCGACAGGTTTACGAAGCGGGCCGCCAGGAAAAAGGCGACCCAACCGGCGGTAAAGCCGTAATCGCTCGCCTTGACCTTCATCGCCGCCTCTCCGGCCTGAAAATCGCCGTCAAAGCCGCGCAGCCGCATGGCCTCATAGACGCGCTGGGCCCTGTCCACCGTCCGCAGCAACAGTTGCCCCGCCAGGGATCCCCAGGCAGTCCAATGGACGCCCCTTTGCTCGGGCGCCCGCAGCGAGTAAGCCATGACGGTGCGCTGCACCTCTTCCATCAGCACGGAAATATACCGGTAGGTCAGCATCAACTGCAGCACGAACAGCTTCGGCGCCTTGAGCAGGCGCAATGCGACAGCGATGCGGTCCATCCCCGTCGTCGCGATCAAGATAAGCGTGGCCGTCACCGTCAGGGCCGATTTAAGAAGAAGCGAAACAAAAACGAGCCATCCCGCTGAAAGGGTCATTCCGCCTACCGTGACGACCTCCCGGTTAAGCAAGGGGCTCAAGATGCCAATGGTGACCACAAAAGCCTCTACAAACAAGAGGCGCTTCACGATGGCATCGGGCGGCAACTCGGCAAGGGCCATCAGCACGACAGGAAAAAGCGCCAGCGGCAGCAGCGCCCCGATCGCCCGGCTGTCAAAAGAAGTAACCACAGCTAAGTACATAACTGTGGTTACGAGTTTCGCGACCGGGTGCAGCCTATGGATAGAGGTCTGGCGTCGCGCCAGATCGTCCAGATGTCTCATGCTGAGGAGTGAATCGGCCATATTCCACATCGTCGTTAGTCCCCGTCCTACGAATCTCAGGCGTTGACCTTTCGTTGCTGTCGTTTCGACAGATGGATCAAAAATCCGATCAAGGCGGACAGGGCCAGCGTCAGCAGGCCGCCGACGATGCCGGACACGGACGTTCCCGCATTGACATTCGGCCAGGACGCTTCCGCCGTCTCGGTTGCCTCCGTCGCGCCTGACTCGGAAGCGTTCAAAAGGGAGGCGCCGGACGCAGTGGAACCGGTGTCACCCGATTTTACTGCCGGGTTATCTATTATTTCCGATTTTGCCGCAGTTGTTTCTGAGGGCTCTGACTCGGCTCTTTTGAAGTCGTAATCAGGTAAAAAGGCCGTCTTTTTTTGGAGCACGGCAAAGGCATTGTGCACATCATCGGAAGCTTCCAATTCCGTCGTTCCCGCTGTCTTCTCCATCGACCATTCCAGTCCGTCCGGATTTGCCGACGCAAACCAGGACAGCAGGCCACCGACGATCACAGCGGAAACGGCCAGTCCCTGCAACACCTTGCGCAACGAAAGATCGCCATAGCTTTGACCGGTGATTGCCAGCTCCAGGATCTCCGGGCGGCTTTTCCAGACAAAGGTCACGATGGCCGCCGTCACCAGACCTTCCACGATGCCGATGGCCAGGTGGATCGGCTGCATCAACAACAGGAAGGTGTTAAAGGGCAGTTCTGTCTTGCCCGATAAGATCGTCTCCAAAACCACGCTGAAGGCGCCCAGTTGAAGACCGACGACAACAGATGCAATCGAGGCCACAAGCATGCGGTTGGCCGTCAGTCCCTTTCTTAGGATGGCTTTATACAGCAATGGGTAGGCGACAAAACAACTGAATGCGCCCATATTGATCAGGTTGCATCCATAGGCGAGCAGACCGCCGTCCGCAAAAAACAACGCCTGAATCAATAATATAGAAGCCATCGTCAGAAAACCGGCATAAGGTCCCAGCATGATCGACAGCAGCATGCCGCCGCCGATGTGACCGCTCGAACCGGTGCCGGGGATCGAAAAGTTGATCATCTGCGCGGCAAAGACAAAAGCCCCCATCACCCCCATCATGGGGATGATCTTTTCATCGATGTTGTTCTGGACTTTTTTCATCGAGTAGGCCGCAGCTCCAGCGGCAGCAGCCCAGAGGGTCCCCCCCACGACGGGAGAGATGAGCGCGTCGGCCATATGCATATTCGTAAGCTCCTCTCAAAAAAATGACCCATTACGGGTGTTGTCGCATACCCCTTCATGGGGACAACCCTTCATGGGCCGATTTTGAGATATATTGATCAAACGCATAAAGCCTTCAAGACTTCAATACCCCTAATCTATCATCAACTCCTGGGGGCGTCAAGGTTTGCCGCTGTCATAACCACTTCATCTTATCCATATCATCCCCCCGCAGTATCGGGGTGATCTTCGATTGCAACGGTTCCGGCACATCCTTCAGCCGGATGTCCTCGATCTGAAGGATATCAATCGTGTCGAGTTTCAGCCGCTGCGCCAGTTCCTTGGCCGTCAGCCCTCGATTTTTTCGCAGTTCTCTCACCGTTTTATTTTTGATGCCAAAGCCAAACACAGGTCTCCCCCTCCTGCTGTATTCTTCAACATTTGCAGGAGAAAATCCTTGTCCACATCCGTTGATTTCCTTCCGCTGCGGCCGAGAACAGGGCTATAAAAACAGGGGGCGCGCGGAACCCATTTCGATATCGACGACGACGGGCTTTTCCCGCGTCATTGCCGTGGCCAAGGCTGCAGGCAGCTGCGAGCTTTCACTCACCCTGAACCCTTCAGCGCCACAGGCGATGGCCACCGCCGCAAAATCGAGTGGGGCGAGGTCTGTTCCCAGCGGCTTCAACCCCGCCTTTTCCATGCGATCCGCTTCTAAAGCATACCTTCGGTCATGAAACACGAGGACGACCACCGGGAGTTGATGCCGCACCGCCGTGACGATTTCCGTAAGGGTCAGCGGCAAGCCGCCATCACCTGTGAGCACAACGACTCTCTTTCCCGGCTCGGCCGCTTGCGCCCCGATGGCGTAGGGCAATGCGGCGCCAATGGACCGCCAGTTCTCTGACAGGATCACCTGTTGCCTTTTCGGCAGAAAACCCCGGTCAAACCAGTGCATGAATTCACCAGTATCGACAGCGATGATCGCGTCAGGGGGCACTCGATCATTCAACAGGGAGATGACCTGTGGCGGATCGATCGGTTCGCTCGAGCCCTTGGGGCTGTTCTCTTGACCCACCGGCGCAATCATGGCCAAGAGCGCGTCATGGGCTTGTTCTATTTCCCCGATCCACGCTGAATCCGGCCGGTCCTGTTGAGCCTTCTCCACCAACATGGGCAAAATTGCGGCCACATCGCCCGTGAGGGAACAGGGGCGGAGCTCATGGGCCAACCATTTGGGATGGGTGTCGATTTGCGCCACAGCGATGTGGGCGGGGATGAATTTGTGTTCAAAGGGGCTTGCGCCGATCAGCAGGATCAGATCGGCCCGCGCGAGGGGTTCCGGGATGTGGGCCTCCCCCAATCCGCCGAGGAACCTTTTATCCGTCGCCGGGACGATGGCACGGGCGCCTTGACCGGGAATGATCCCGGCGCCCAGCGCTTCTGTCAATTGCAGGAGTTCATCGCGAAAGGGGAGTGCCCTTCGTCCGACGATGACCAGCGGACGCTTGCACTGGTTCAGCAGGTCTGCCACTTGGTCGATGTCTCCCTGCATCTTCGGGAGCTGCGGCGCGCCCAGGGCAGGGATGGCGACGATTTCCGGAGCCGGGCTGCTTTGGATGTCTTTGGGGATCGTGATCTGGCAAGGAACTCTGTCGCCGATCGCCTTTTCCATGGCGGCTTTGAGTATATCGATCGCCGATTCCGGCCGGGTGAGCGTGACGGTCATCGCCGTGATCGGGGCGAAGAGTTGCTGCTGATCGATATACTGCTTGGCGGCGGTCGCCACCTTCCCTGTCTCCACCTGTCCGGTGATGACCAAAAGGGGGATCTCGTCCCGGTAGGCGTCCGCCACGGCGTTGACGAGATTCGCCGCTCCCGGTCCGGCAGTGGCGATACACAGACCGGGCCGGCCTGTTGCCCTGGCTTCGCCGCCGGCCATGAAGGCGGCCCCCGTTTCACTGACCGCGCCGATATAGCGCAGCGATTGGGTTCTGCCCAAGGCGTCGAGCAAGGGAAAAATCGCGTCGCCAGCCACCCCGTACACGCGCTCGATCCCCCACTCCGCAACAGCCCGCCAAAGCAGAGCGGCGACGGTAGATTGCACAAGCTTGTCCTCCATCCTCAACGATTGATCGCGCCCTTATTATGCGCAAAAAAACCAATGCTGCAATGAAGTTTTTCCGAACCGCAACCGTAATTATGATATAATCGGATTCAAAAAAATATGTGTAGCATGGGAGGACGGTAGTTTTGGCTCTTTCTCTTTCTTTGACCCTGCTTCCGATCGCGGTCATCGTTTTGTTGATGACCTGGCGACGGATGGCGGCCGATCTCAGTGGCATGGTAGGATGGTTGCTTAGCCTGTTGATCGCTTGCCTTTTCTTCTCCACCAGTTGGGAGGCGGGATTGCGCGCCAGCCTGGCCGGCGTTGTCTCCTCCTTCCCCGTTTCGCTGATGGTGCTCGCCTCGATTCTCCAGATCACCTTTATGGAACGGACCGGCGCCTTAAAGCGCATCGTCGTTTTTGTCAAAACCCTGGCGCCCCAGGACAAGGCCGTGCAGATCATGCTCCTGAACGTGGGCGCCGGCACGCTCCTCGTCTCCATCGGCGCCACGCCCGTGTCGATCCTGCCGCCGATCCTGGTGGCCCTCGGCTATTCGACCTTTGTCGCCGTGGCGCTGCCGGCCATCGGCTTTGACGCCCTTTGCACCTACGCCCTGCTCGGCGCGCCCCTCGTCGTCTTCGCCGACTTGACCGGCACGTCCCTCGTCCAGGCGGCCCAGGTGTTCTCCAAGTTTCTTCCCATGATTTCCACCCTGATCGGTTTCGGCATGCTCTGGATCGTCGGGCGCTGGGATCTGGTGCGACGGGGCTTCCTGCCCTGCCTGATCGCCGGCATGACCAACGGCGGGACGGCCGTCGCCATCAGTTACATCCCCTTCTTCGCCTCCGGCGTCGTCCTGACGGGCGTGATCGCCGGTTCCTGCACCATCCTGGTGATGCTCCTCTACCTCAAAGTGACGGGGCGGCCGATCATCGACCGTTCCGGCCTGACCGAGGCAGACCTGGCTGTGGAAAAACAGATGTCCCTGTCTGTGGCCCTTTCCCCTTGGTTGATTCTCTGCGCCATCTTGATGGTGACAAACTTTTTCCCGCCCCTCTTCCAACTGCTCTTTGCCGATTGGGCCATGCCCCTGGCGATCATCCCCGGCCAGGTGATCAAGACGCGCATGCTCTGGAACGCCTACACCTGGGTGCTCGTCAGCACGGCCTTGTCGATGATCTGGCTCAGGCCGGACCGGACCGCTGTTTCGGAGACGATCGCCAAGTGGCTCCAACGGGCGCCCCGGCCCACCTTGGCCGCCGCCGTCTTCTTCGCCATCGCCTTTGTGATGAACAACTCGGGCATGCAGAACATCGAAGGCGTCTGGAAGATCGCTGATCCGGCGACCAACATGATCTCCATTCTGGCGAAGGCCTCGGCGTCAACCTTCGGCGTCCTCTATCCCTTTGTCAGCGGCTACCTGGGGCTCTTCGGCGGTTTTGTCAGCGGCAGCGAAGCCTCGACGATCGCCATGTTCACCAAGTACCACCTGCTCACATCAAAACTCCTGAACGTCGACCCCCTGATCGTCATCGCCGGGACGGCCATCGGCGGCGGGTTGGCCAGCGTCATCTCGCCGGCGAAGCTGCAAAATGCCGCCGCCACCATTGACGCCCTCGGCATTGAGAGCGAAGTGATCAAGACGGCTTTCGTGCTGTCGGCGCTGCTGACGGCGATCACGGCGGTGATGGCGCAGGTGTTGGCCTTTATTTGATAGTAAACCTGTCTCTGCCACGGTAACGGTGTAACGAGAATCTTGACGGCAACCCCCTGCTGCGCCAAGGCGACAGCAGGGGGTCTGTTTTTTTTCGCCTCGCTATTCGACAGGTTTGACGATGGTGACGCCTTCCACATACTTGCGGCTCATGAGATGACGTTTTTTCCGGTCTTCTTTGCTTTCAAAGACAATGTCCATGTCGTAGTTTTCGGGATAGAGATGTGCGGCTTCGATGCGGAGGGAGAGGCGCTTGTGATTGATCATGATCTTTTTCTTCTTATACATGACCCCCACTTCGCCCCGGTGGTTCACCAATTCGCAGACGATGCCCATGCCGTCCAGGGTGGAGATGTAAACGGCGTCGCCCAGTTGAAAGGTCGTCTTCGCTTTCCCATTCACTGATTTTGACGGCTCTTTTGGCGCTGCGTTTGGCGTCGGCTTTTGGATTGGCTCTTGCGCCGTATTTTCAGCAGGCACTCTCTCTTGAATGACGGCGTCGTCTACCCCATCGAGATGTTGCAACTCTCGCTTTTCATCTTTCTCAAATCGTTCATTCCGAGCCGAAAAGATGTTTTCGCCTTCGCGCCCGCCATCGCTCCCCTCGCTCCCTTTACCGTCCCTCCCCCACTGTTCCGGATAGGCCTGCTTCTCTTTGTAGGTCACCTCGTGGGCGCGTTCCACAATCCGGCGGTCCAACCCCAACCGCAAGGCGATCCGCAGGGCGTTGCTCTCGCCCGGGCGGCCGATGGTCAACCGGTACAGCGGTTGCAGGGTATCGATGTCAAAGGCCATACAGCCGTTTTTGAATCCCGGCTGGCTGGCGGAAAATTCCTTGATCTCGCTGTAATGGGTCGTCGCGACGATCGTTGCTCCCTTGCGGTAGATCTCCTCTAAGAGGGCGATGGCCAGGCCCATCCCTTCTGAAGGATCGGTCCCCGCGCCCAGTTCGTCCAGGATGACCAGGCTGTCGGGACTGGTGTCGGCCACAATGTCGATGATGTTGCAGATATGAGAGGAAAAGGTGCTCAGCGATTGTTCGATGCTCTGGCCGTCACCGATGTCGACGAGGATATTGCGAAAGAGGGCCACCGAGCTCCCCGGGTCGGCGGGCACATGCAGGCCCGACTGGGCCATCACCGTAAGCAGGCCCACCGTTTTCAGCGCCACCGTCTTGCCGCCGGTGTTCGGACCGGTGATGACGAGCGCCCGGTAGTCTTCGCCGATAGAAAAATCGAGGGGAACGGCGGCGCGCCCAATCAGGGGGTGCCGCGCGCCGGTGAGGCGGATGATCCCTTCCCTGTTCACCTGCACGCCGACGCCGTCGATGGATCGGCTGTAGCGAGCCTTGGCAAAGGCGAAGTCGTATTGGGCCATCACCTCCATGTTGACTGACAGTTCCTGCTGGCAGGCGGCGACAAGGGCGGACAACTCGGCCAGGATTCGGAAGACCTCCTGCTCCTCCTGCGCCCGCAACAGGGCGATCTCTTCCTGAATGGGTCGAATCCCCTCCGGTTCGACAAAAACGGTGGAGCCGCTGGCTGAACTGTCGAGAACCATCCCACGGACACAGTGCCGCCACTCGCTGCGCACAGGGATGACATGGCGGCCGTTGCGCACGGTGACAAGCGCTTCTTGCAGGTACTTGCGCGTCTCCGGCGATTTGAGGATGCTCTCCAGTCGCCCCTTCAATCGCCCTTCCGTCGCCGCGATGCGCCGCCGGATTTTAGCCAGTTCAGCGCTGGCCTGATCGTCGACCTGTTCATGGACGATCGACTGCTCAATTCGCTCCATCACACCGGTCAGTTCGTGGATGGACAAGGCGTAGGCGCTGACCATCGGCGCCGTATGGCGCAACTCCTGCATCACTTTTTTCAGTTTGTTCCCGTCCCGCAAAAAGCCGTGCAATGCCGCCAGTTCCTGCGCCGTCAGCACATACCCTTTCTCCGGTTTGTCCAGGATTTTTCCCATGTCTGTCAAGGCGTGGAGCGGCACGCCGGAACGCCGGTGCAGTATGTCCCGCGCTTCCGTCGTCTCCTGAAGCCACCGCTCCACCGTCTTTTGCTCCCCTGCCGGGGTCAGGTTGTCGATCATCGCTTTCGCCTGGTCGGACAAGGCGAATTCTTTGATCCGTTCTTTAATCTTGTCGAATTCGAGCATCTGCATGGATTTCATCATCTGTTCCTCCTCTGTCATCGCGCGACATGTCATCGCGAGACTTTTAAAATAAAAAAGGTTGTCGATGAACCGTCGTTCACCCACAACCTTCTCCTGGCATCGCCAATGCACCCTTGTTGGGAAGCCCGATCCAATCGGGTGACGTCAACACCAGGTCAACGCCGCCCGGAAAGGACACCGCACCCCAAAAGGGCATAAAAATGCCGTGCTAGGACAGCACGGCATGCATTGATCTTTGCATTCCGAATTGGCTGGCGAGCAAGCCGCTGTTCTGAACAATTCAGACCTGAAAAGGGTAGAAAAATCTAGCCCCTGAAACAGCAACGTCAATCGCACCGCTCACATTCCTGTGATCGGGGTTGCGCCGCTTAGAGGGGATTCCCTTTCAGACCTTATGGAATTGTTAGCTCAGAACAACCGCAGACATACACCATACTCCCAATCGTTTTTACGCATTTACCTTAGCAGGAAAAACAAATCTTGTCAAGTTCGACGCTGCCTGCCGATCATCGCCAAAGACGACTCATCGAGGCGAGAGGAAAATTTCACCGTTTCTGGCTGTCATTCATATGTTATGGCAAACCGACGTCTTTCCCGAACGGAAGACATCCCAGCGGAAAAGACAGGATGATTGTTTGGCAAGGAAGGTGTCACCTCGATGTATGATGACGATGATGAACTGTACGGGGCCTCCCAGCAGCCTGCGCCTGGGCTGCCGCCCGCCCGCAGGCCCCAGCCCGGACCGGGACCCTTCCCCGGACCGGGACCCTTCCCTGGACCGGGACCTTTCCCTGGACCGGGACCTTTCCCCGGACCGGGACCCTCTCCTGGACCGGGACCCTTCCCCGGACCGGGACCTACACCGGGAGAACCGGAAGAACTCGGTGAGTTCCGCCGGCGCGACCTTGTTCCATTCTACCGCTACTTCAATCCCACGATCACCGATCATTTTTACACGACAAACTTCAATGAACTCGGCTTTGGGCGAAGCGGTTACCGCTTCGAAGGGATCGCCTGCTTGGTCTACGCAAGGCAACGGCCCGGCACAACGCCCCTTTACCGCTACTGGAACCCCACCATCGGCGACCATTTCTACACGACTAATTTCGGCGAACTCGGTTCAGGCGCCCAGGGATACCAGTTTGAAGGAATCGCCTGCTATGTCTTCCCCACCGAGCGCCCCCGAACGGTTCCCCTGTACCGCTACTGGAACCCCACCGCCGGCGACCATTTCTACACGATCAATTTCAATGAGTTGGGCAGGGGCAGCGGCGGTTATATCTTCGAAGGCATTCAATGTTATGTCTATCCCACCTTCCCCTTTTTCGGCCGGTAAACGGTCGCCCTATTGAAAACGTGCAAACCCGCCAGGAGACATCGTCTTCACGTATCGGCAAGGTGTGCGAAAGAAAGGCAAGACTACGGGTAAAAACACAGGCAAGAACAACTTTATTGCACCATCGTCGCCAAAATAAAGCGCAAAAGGGCGGTTCCGAAGGAAACTCGGAACCGCCCTTATTCTCTATTGATTTTGCGACCCAGAGCGCTTATTCCAGGATCAGTTCCCGCAGCGGGCGCTTCGGCACATGGTGAGTGCCATCCTCATCACGCCAGTATTTGACGTCGCCATCTGCTCCGATCTGCTCGATGACCACCGTCTCTTTCGGTTTGCCCAGCGCGATGACGAGCAGGATCTCGTAACGCTCGGGGATCTGCAAGGCTTCCGCCAGTTCCTGCCGCTTGATGGAAGCGATGATGCATCCGCCCAGGCCTTTTTCCACAGCCCCGAGCAGGATGCTCTGGCTGGCAATGCCATGATCGACGAAGTAGTTTTGGCTGATCTCCCGGTCTCCAAGGATAACGATATAACCCGAGGGTCTTTCCCCGGCTACCGGTCCCGGCCATTCTTTCAGATAACCCGCCCAAGAGAGGGTGGGGAAAATCTTATCGTTTTTCTCCCGGTCATGAGAAAGGATGTACTTTAACGGTTGCCGGTTCGCCCCGGAGGCAGACAGGCGGGCCAATTCGATCAGTTCCGTAAGTGTTTCCCGGCTGATGGAATGGCTCTCGTGAAAGCGACGGAAGCTGCGATTGCGTGCGACGAGTCCGTAGAGCATGGAACAACCCCCTTGTTGCTGTCATCACAATTAGCATACCATGAAGCGGGCGATCGCGCATGCCCTTTTTTCAAGCGCCGGCGAGAGACCCATCGGAGAAAAGGCTTTCCTTCCCGGCGTTGAAAAGGATAGAATAGTAGCGGCGCCGCCGCTGCGGCGGGATGGGAGGAAATGCGAAAATGTCCGACTCTTTTTTTGGTGAAGTGAAAAGGGCCGCCTTTCTCCGCCGGCCCAACCGTTTTATCGTCGAATGTGACCTGGAGGGAGAACCGGTCCGGGCCTACCTGCCCAATCCGGGTCGCCTCTGGGAGTTATTCTTTCCCGGTGTGACCCTCTTTCTTTCCACCGCTCCCGAAGGCCGTCGAACGGCCTATACGGTCGTCGCCGTCGAACGGGACGGACTGCCCGTGATGCTGCACACGCACATGACGAACGAGGTGATTCACCGGCTGCTCACGGAAGGGCGCATCCCAGGGTTAGAGGATGCCGCTGTCGTCCGGCCCGAAGTAAAAGTCGGCCGCCACCGCTTTGATTTTCTGCTGGATCGCCAGGGAAAGCCCTTCTATCTGGAGGTAAAGTCATGCACCCTTTTTGAAGGCGCCATGGCCATGTTCCCTGACGCCGTCACCGATCGGGGCCGGCGCCATCTGGAAGAACTGGCCGCCCTCTCCCGACGGGAAGGGGTGGCTTGCGGCGTTCTCATCGCCGTGCAATGGCCCCGGGCGCGCTGGTTTTTGCCCGATTATCACACCGACTTCGCTTTTGCCCAGACCTTCCTGGATGTCCGCCATGACCTGTGGCTGCAGGCCCTCTCCCTGTCCTGGCGCGACGACCTGAGCCTGGGCGACGCTGTCGCTCCCGTATCCATCCCCTGGAGCTTTCTCGAAAATGAGCTCCACGATGGGGGTTGCTACCTCCTCGTCCTGGCGTTGACAAGGGAAACGCCCCTGACCATCGGCAGCCTGGGAGAGCGGATCTTCCCCGCCGGCTATTATGTCTATACAGGCAGCGCCAAGAAAAACCTGACCCAGCGGATCGATCGCCACTGCCGCAAGCGCAAGAACTTCCACTGGCACATCGATACCCTGCGTGACGCCGCAGCAAGTTGCACCGCCTTGGCCGTACGGACGACAGAGGATCTGGAGCATGAACTTGCCCAGGCGCTGCGGCCCATCGCCCAAGGGGAGACGCCCAATTTCGGCTGCTCCGACTGTTCCTGTTCGAGCCACCTGTTCTATTTTGCCGAAAATCCGCTGCGCCAGCGGGCTTTCATCAACCTGTTGCAGCGATTCCGCATGGGGCGCGTCGAAGAGCGGTTGCTCTCTCCCGCAAAAGCATAGCGATCCGAACAGGGCACGCCCTGACCGGTAACTAGCCTGAGAGCATGTGATGGCATGTGAACGCAATGTCGGCAACAGCCATGGGATAGCCGGACAACCCATTTTACATGTCTTTGGCGAAACCCTGGATTTTTTCCGCAGCCAGGGCCAATTGCTCCATCGCCTCGGAGATCTGGTGGGTCGCCTGGGCTTGGGCGGAGCTCAGTTCATCGGACCGCGCGATTTTCTGACCCATCTTATGGATGTCCTCGGCGATGCTGGTGAGGATGTTCTTGATCTCTTTCACCGATTGTTCACTGTCCATGGACATCTTGCGGATCTCGCCGGCGACGACAGAAAAGCCCCGACCATGTTCGCCGGCGCGAGCCGATTCGATGGAGGCGTTTAACCCGAGCAGGTTGGTCTTGCTGGCGATGCCGGTGATGAACTTGAGGATGTCATCGGTCTTTTTCAGGCGTTGCAGCACGGCATCGCTGGAGGTCTTCAATTCCGAGAGATGGGCGGCCAGGTTGCCGGCCGTGGCGGCCACCTCCTGGCTGGTGGCCGTCATCTCTTCCGATGACGCGGCCAACGATTGGGCGATGTCCTGTAGCTCCAGTTGAGCCGTCACATTCACGCCCATTCCCATGGCGCCGATGATCTGCCCCTGTTCATTGCGAACTGGGGCTGTAACTGCTTTAAAGGCTACGCCGTAAGCCTCCTTGGGGACGACGGTAACCTGCGGTGACCCGGAACGCAGCACCTCATACATACCGTCCCCCGGTTTAACGGCCTCTCCAACGCGGACTTTGACATCGATGCCCTTGCCCGGCGCGTAATAGACAAAACGCTCTGTGTCCGTTACCGCCAGCATGCAGTCGACGGGCAGGATGGTTTTAAAAAAGGGGGCGCTGTTTATGATCAGCGTGAGGACGTCAGCCCCTGTTGTTTCCCGATGATCCATTAGTTTGTCGCTCCTTTCCCTGTTTCATCGCTTGCGCTTAACCCACTCGACGAACTGGTTAACGAATATTCGATTTATTCAGTTCGACGGAAAAAACCGTTCTCCTGTTCCTTCTACGGGGGAAAACCAATTTATTCAAGCTGGCCTGTTTCTTTCCCAGCAACAACAGAGGAAAATTTGTCCAATGCGAAGAATGGTATGGAATCTTAAAATATTGCCACCAGAAGAAACTTAGGGGGGATTGCTGTGGTTTTTTCAGAAAAACGTGTCCACCCTCGTGTCGATGTAAATTGGAAAGGAGAGGTGTTTGCGTCCGATGGAATCGACCTCCTGGCTCCTGTGCAGATTCACAACATCAGCTTCGGGGGGCTCCTCCTCATCTGTGACCGGCCGCTAGTCGTCCATGAGCGTTACCAGATTCAACTCCCCATGGTCAAGACCTCGATCGAGATCGCTTGGAAGCACAAAGACCGCTATGGCGCTATGTTTGTGGATCAGACGCCGGAAACGACCGATGTGATTCAAACCAAGGTGAATGAACTCCTCGTCGAATCAGCCCTGTCAGGATCGTTCGAGTTTCCCGGCGGCTTTTTCTAAAAAGCCCCACCAGAAAAGAGGCTGCGCGTCGAACCGTCGCGCAGCCTCTTTTCCATAGGCATGTTTGCTAAATATATGCCGAGGGCGGCCCCACTCAGCCGCTTTGGGCGGACAGTTTGGCGTACACTTCGCCATGAACCGGTGTGGCGACACCCCATTTGGCTCCTGCCCGGACGATATAGCCGGAAAAAGACTCCAACTCCGTCCGGGTTCCCTTTTCCACATCCCGCTGCATCGATGTGGTGCTGTCAGGACCGAAGGAAAAAACCGATTTCATCGTCTCCTCGACGATCGTTTCGGGAAGGTTGACGCCCTGGGCTCGCGCAACCGCCGCCACCTCTTCCATCAAGGCGCGCAGCTGCGCCAATCGCTCCGGCTCGCCGGTGATGGCGCCGACAGGCGCCTGGTAGAAGGAGGTGATCGCGCCGAGAGAACAGATGAGCAGATATTTGCTCCAGACGGCGACCTCTGCGTTTTCGACAACCTTGGCCAAGATGCCCGATTGACGGAACAGGCTCGCGATCGCTTCGATCTCCTCGGGGCGGATCTCCGGAAGACCGGGGCGGCTGTCGACGCCGTAAACGATCCGGCAGGCGCCGCCCGATTGCACGATGACGCCGGGTTGTTCGATCATCGAAAAGATATAGCAGCATCCGTTGAGCACCCGCCCTCGCGGCAAAAGTGCCCGCAACCGCTCGGCATGGTCGACGCCGTTCAACAGAGGCAGGATGATCGTCTGGTCGCCGATCAAGGGGGCCATTTGCGCCGCCGCCGATTCGAGATCATAGGTCTTGACGCAGAAGAGCACAAAATCGACGGGGCCGATCAGAGCGGCGTCATCTGTGGCCAGGACCGGTTTGGCCGTAAACTCACCCTCCTTGCTTTTTACGGTCAGTCCTTTCGCCGTTATCGCGTCCCGGTGACGTCCTCGAACAATAAAAAACACTTCATTATCGGCTGTAGCGGCGGCGGCCATTTTTCCACCGAAGTACCCGCCCACACCGCCCAGTCCGACGATTGCGATCCGCATACGCTATTCAACCTTCCTTCGCGCGTTTATGGAGGACTTGACTCAATGGGCCGCGCCGGCTTTGAAACGGGCCATCGCCTCGGCGAAGGCCGCCGGCTCTTCCAGATGGGCCAGGTGGCCGCTATGTTCAAAAAGAACCAACTGGGCGCCTTTGATGCGGCTTGCCATCTCCTCGGCATACTGGACCGGACAGAGAAAGTCTTTCCGCCCAGCCAAGATCAATACGGGGGCAGAGATCTCTCCCAACCGGTTTCGCAAGTCAAAGAAAGGCATCTGACGGTAAAAAGCCTGATTGGGCGCCAGGGAACAGCGCACCCCTTCGGCGAAGCGGTCGATCTCTTGTTTATGGGCGTCATAGTCGGCAAAATAGAGCCCCACATAGCGGCGAAAGTTCCGGGTCGCCTCTTCGTCGGTGCGCACCGTAGCGGTGTCGCGCATCCCCGCCATGGCCTCCCAGTACCAGGGACGGTCGAAAAACCAGAAGACGTTCATCGCTACTGTTTTTTGAAAGGTGTCGTCCGTGACCGGCGTTGTCGCATAAAGGATCAGTCCCTGCAACCGTTCGCCATAGCGCAAGGCGTAATGCTGGGCGACCATGCCGCCATGGGAATGGCCCAGGAGGTACATCTTTTCCAGGCCAAGGCGCCGGCGCAATGCTTCCAGATCTTCCACATACCGTTCGAAGGTGTAGTCATTCTGTCTCTCCAGCCGGCCCGACGCGCCGGTTCCCACCGGTTCCAGGTAGACCATGCGAAAATGCTTTTCCACCTCCGGCATCCGGGCATAGCTCCAATCCAAACCCGGTCCGCCGGGATGAACGACACAGACGGGCCCATCACCTGCCACATGGTAACTCAGTTCCACCCCGTTGATCAGCGCTTTGTGGTCTCCCGGCGCCAGACAGTTCGACGGTCCGACCGGCGCGCCTTCTGCCCGATGGGTCAAGGCCGATCCTGCCCCAGTTGTCAGCGAGAGGAGAACCAGTAACCATGCCAGCCCAAGAATGATCGGTTTTCGATAGTTTGGGCGCTTCCCCCTGGACAATGCTTCTTGAAGCATGGCTGTTTCCCTCCATCGGCGATTCCATGGGAAAAAGATTCTGCTTGCGCCCTCTTTTTTCCTCCATCTTCGACAGGCGAACAGGTTACCCGCTGGCTTCAAGGAACTGCAACATAGAGTGATGCAACTCTTCGAGGCGGAAGGGTTTACTGAGGTAGTCGTCCATTCCCGCTTGGAGGCACACCTCCCGGTCACCGAGCATGGCGTTGGCCGTCACGGCGATGATCGGCGTATGGCGGCCATTCGTCTCTTCGCGGCAACGGATCTGCCGGGTCGCTTCCAGCCCATCCATCCCTGGCATCTGACAATCCATCAGGATGAGGGCATACTCCCGTTTTTCAGTGCGTTCAATGGCCTCATGGCCGGAGACGGCGAGATCGACATCAATATAGCCCAGAGTCTTCAACTGAAGGCCGATCAGTTTCTGATTGACAGGGTTGTCCTCCACCAGGAGAATGGGAAAGTGGTTGAAGAGCCGACGCTCCGGTTTGGCTCTCGCCGGCATAGCCGGAAGGGTCGCCGGCGCCGGTGTCGATTGCCGGTCCGCCGCTTTGGCCAGCAGGAGTGGCGGTGGCGACACAGTGCCCGTCATCGACGATGCTGGCGCAGTCGCCGGCAATGTCCTCGAGGATGAGATCATCGTCTCATGGGAAACGCTGCCTGCTTGAAAGATGGGCAGCGGAATGGCAAAGCGGAAGGTGGCTCCTTTTCCCGGCTCACTTTCAACAGACAGCTTGCCCCCCATCATGGAGACGAGCCGGTCGGCGATGACAAGGCCCAACCCCGTCCCTTCCAACCGGTGGGTTTGCTGGTTTTCAATGCGGGTGAAGGGTTGAAACAGTCGCTTTTGTTCTTCCGGCGTGATGCCGAAACCGGTATCGCTAACCTCAACATGAAGATGAACAAACTCCGTCGACTCCACCTCGCCCGTCACCCGAAAGGTGATCGTTCCCGTTTCCGTGAATTTAATGGCGTTGCCGAGGAGGTTGAACAACACCTGGCGCAGTCGGACGGCGTCACCCAGAAGCAGTTGGGGCAGGTTTGGGTCGACGGCGCAGTGGAACTGCAGTCCTTTTTTCTTTGCTTTGAGTTCCAGCGGCCCTGTCGTCGATTGAACCACTGAAGACAGGTTGAAGATCTCCGACACCAGGGCAAGCCGCTCCGCCTCGATGCGCGAGAAGTCGAGGATGTCGTTGATGATGGTCAGGAGCAGATTCGCCGACTCGCGGATCATCCCGGCCAGCTTCTGTTGTTCACCCGAAAGCTCCGTATCCAAGAGCAATTCGGTCATGCCGATGACGCCGCTCATGGGTGTGCGAATCTCATGGCTCATAATGGCCAAAAAGGCGCTTTTGGCTCGGTTGGCCGCTTCCGCCGCCTCCTTGGCCTGGTGCAGTTCCGCTTCGACCTGTTTGCGGTTCTCTTCCACCTGCCATTTTTCCGTCGCATCGTCGGCGGAACAGATGACAAACGCCACATTGCCCGTTTCGTCCAGCCGGGGTCGTTTGTTGACAGCGAGCAGACGCCGGCGTCCTTGTCCGTCGGTGACCCACTCCAGGGCGCGGACGAGGATTTTTTCCGTAAAGGCCTTGCGGTTGCCGGCGATGCAGATATCGGCCTCGGCGCGACTCCCGCACATGTCGTAAATCCTTCGGCCGTCCAGATCGGCGGGGTCCATCCCGTAAAACTCGGCATGGGCGCGGTTGACGGCGCCAAACGTCTCGGGATCCTTCAGGTACCAGACGTGGGTGTCGATGTCGTTGAGCAACATGGTCTGCTCTTCCGTCTTGCGCTGCAGCGCCGCCCGCACCTGTTGCAGTTGTCGTTCTGTTTCCTTCGCCATCTTCCGTTCAGTGATTGTCTCATGGGCGACGATGAACAGATTTTCTTCCTTTGTTGTTCCAACCACTGGGCGCATGGGTGTCACCTGTCCGATAAACCAGCGCTGCTGCTCCGGCGAATGGCAGGGATACTCCAGGGCGAACAGCGCCTGTGCTCCCGCCATGACGGCACGAATCCCGCCGGCGAATTGGGCTGCCAGGTCGGCGTCATCTCCCAGCGCGTCATCACAGACGGCCAGGTAGTTGGCGCCCACACCGGCTTTCGCCTCGGCTGCACCGTTGGCGCGAGCAAATTCACTCCATGCCTGGTTCACGGCAATGATTGTTCCCTCGGCATTGATGACGGCGATATGGGCGGTAAGCGCGTCTAACACAGACGCAGCGATGTGATGCCGTTGCCACATGATGAGAATCCCTCTTTCTTCCGGGGGGGAAGGACGACAGTGATTGTGATTGTGCTCGTTCGCGCATGTTTGTTTTCATTATACAATGGCGACAGGGAGAAAAAAATAGCGACCAGACAGGCTGGTCGCTTTTTCGACTGCATGGCTCAGAATCGGTACCCAGACAAAGTTTCCTGCAACCCGTCAGCGGTTCGAGCCAGGAGGGCCGCCGACAGGGCAATCTCTTCCATCGATGCGGCCTGCTCCTGCACGGTGGCGGCAATCGTCTCCGTGTTGCCGGCCATCCGCCGCGAGTTCTCCTGCACCTGCCGCAATTCCCCCAACAGGGATTGCCATTCCGTCGCCAGCGTCTGGATTTGACCGGCGACGGTTTCCGTCCGTTCCAGCACCTGCCGGCTGGCGACGGCGATATCTCGAAAGGTGTCGTCGACTTCGCCGAAGGATTGGATGCCCGCGGCGAGCCCTTGCTTCTGTTTTTCCCGGTTGATGACAATGTTTTCAATCTCATCTCCGATATCGCCGACAATGGCCGCGATATCGCCGGCAGCCCGCTGCGATTCTTCGGCCAATTTCCGGACCTCGCCGGCCACAACAGCAAATCCCCGCCCCGCCTCGCCGGCTCTTGCTGCCTCAATGGCGGCGTTGAGAGCGAGCAGGTTCGTCTGGTTGGCGATCTGGTCGATTATGAGCAGGATTTTGGCGATCTGTCCCGACTTCAAGGACAATTGATCGATGACCCGGTTGGTATCGTCTGTTGAAAGACGGATGAACTGCATCTTCTCCCGGGCCGCGGCGACAACCTCCTGTCCCCGGTCCACGCACCGCCCCGCCAGTTCCGTCGCGAGAAAGGTCTCTTCAGTGGCCGCCGCCATGCGTTCCACCGTATGGGCCACCTCTTCCATGCGGGCGCCCATGCCGGCCAATGTTCGATCAGAATCATGAGCCTCCTGGGAGGCCTTTGCCGTCTCATCAGCCGTCTGGTGATTGACGATACGAAGCTGATCGGTCGTCATTTTCAAGTTTTCTGAGGCTCCCCGGAACTGTTCCACCGACCCGCTGATATGACGGATCGTGCGTTGCAAGGTCTCGAGCATGCCATTGGCCGCCTTCCCCAACAACCCGATCTCGTCATCCGTCGTGGCGGGGATCCGCTGGGTCAGATCGCCCTCGCCGCGGCTGATGCCCTGCAAGGCCCTGGCCAATTCGTCGAGGCGGCCCATCTGGCGGTTGACGACGGTCGGCAAGACCAGGGAGATGATCGCAAAACCGGCCAGCGCCGAAATGGCCGTCACATTGCGAATGTAGCTGAGAATGCGGTTGGAATAGGCCAACACCAGTCCCTGACCGTTCGAAAGGGGCGCCACGTAGTAGGCGACCGGGTTCTTTTGATACTGTCCCACAAGATACTGCGTCTTGCCGTTGAGAAGTCCCTCATTCAAACGGGCACAGATCTCGGGAGATACTTCTGTGACCGTCTCATCGGTTCCCTGAAGCACCTTGCCTTCCTCCGATACGATGGCGACGAAGAGCACCTCTTTGCCCAAATCGTCGCTCATCTGTTCGAAAAATGCCTGGGCGCCGATCCGTTTTTCCTGATCGATCAGCATTTTTCCGCTTCGGCCGATCTGAACGATGCGCTCGTCATCCCATCCGGTTACACCGACATATTTGTAAACCTGTCTGTCCAGGGAACGCGGTTGCGCCGGTTGGACGACAGTCTGCCGTTTACCGGTGATCAGATCCATGAACTCGAAGGCCTGCTCTTTCGAGTTCTTTCCATAACTGAAATCAACGCGTGGCGCCAGATTGGTCAGCCGGGTCTGACCTGTGCTGTCACTCACCCACAACTCGTCCATGTCCCCCCGCCGCGACAACTCGACCAAGTCTTCATAGGTGGCGCCTTTTTTTACAAGCAGGGATAATAAGGTGGCCTCTGCGAGCATCTCCCGCTCCAGCACCTTTTCCACCCGTTTGCGCGCAGCGAGGGCGTTTTCTGTTCCCATGCGAATCGTCTCAGTGAGCACCATCCCCTGGGTTTTCAGGGTTTGCGCGGTGTAGTTGTAGATGAAGGCAGCCATGGCCAAGACGACAAAACCAAATACGATCAGGATGGGCCAGACGATCTTCTGTTTCACCGAATTGGTTCGAATCGGGTATCCCTCCTATCGTCTTGCTTCTCCCTAAAACCCGTCCGATGCTCAGGCGGTCGGCGCGCTAATAAAACCTCCGTTCAGACGCTATGTTGCGAAGTGATGAAAAATGCGGCATCGGAATTCCTTTTATTGGAAAATTATATGTTGTTTTTAATGGGAAGGCAATGCCGTCCGGGTGGCCGTAAAAGAAAAAAACCTCCGATGCGACGCTTGGCCGCTGCCGGAGGTTTTTTTCATCGATTCCGTGGATGACAGGCTCTTCTGTGATCAGGGTTACATCTTCGCCAATTCTTCCTTCAACAGCTTGTTCACCAAGCCGGGGTTGGCTTTCCCTTTCGTCGCCTTCATGGCCTGACCGACAAGGAAGCCCATGGCTTTTTCCTTGCCCGCCTTGTAATCGGCGACGACGGCGGGGTTGGCGGCGAGGATGTCGCGGATGACGGCGGCGATGGCGCCTTCGTCAGAGATTTGGACGAGGCCCTTCTCCTCGACGACGGTCTTGGCCGCCTTGCCGGTGGCAAACATCTCCTCGAAGACAGTCTTGGCGATTTTCGTGGAGATGGTGCCCTCTTCCAGCAGGCGCAGGAGGCCGACCAGGTTGTCGGGGCTGATCGGGCTGTCCTGGAAGCCCTTTTCGGAGGCGTTCAGGAAGCGCGTCAGTTCGCCCATCAAGTAGTTGGAGATCTGCTTGGCCCGCTCCTGGCCCTTGCTGTCGGCTTCCGTGCCCGCAGGAACGGCGATGGCGTAGGCGGCGCAGGCGGCGTCAAAGTAGTCAGCCATCGCTTTTGATCCGACGATGATGCCGGCGTCATATTCAGGCAGGCCATAGGACTGGACGAGGCGCACCCGCCGCGCCTGCGGCAACTCGGGCAGGGTTTGGCGAACCTTGTCCACCCACTCGCGGGAGATCACCAGGGGAACCAAGTCGGGATCGGGGAAGTAGCGGTAGTCGTGGGCCTCTTCCTTGCTGCGCAGGGAGATGGTCATGCCCTTCGCCTCATCCCACATGCGTGTCTCCTGGACGACGGCGCCGCCTTCACGGAGGATCTCCGCCTGGCGCTCGATCTCGTATTCAAGGGCCCGTTGGAGGGCCTTGAAGGAGTTCATGTTCTTCAGTTCCGCCCTGACGCCGAACTCCTTCTGCCCCCAGGGGCGCAGGGACACGTTGGCGTCACAGCGCAGGCTGCCCTGCTCCATCTTGCAGTCGGACACCTCTGTGTACTCGAGGATGGCTTTCAATTGACCCAGATAGGCAATGGCCTCCTCGATGGAGCGGATATCCGGCTCGGAGACGATCTCGATGAGGGGCACGCCGGTCCGGTTGTAATCAGCGAGGGAGTATTCGGCCCCGGCCAGGTTGGCGGCGCCGCCGTGGACAAGCTTGCCGGCGTCTTCTTCCATGTGGACGCGGGTGATGCCGATGCGCTTCTTTTTCCCGCCCGCCTCGATCTCGATGTGGCCATCCTTGGCGATGGGCAGGTCATACTGGGAGATCTGGTATGCCTTCGGCAGGTCAGGGTAGAAATAATTCTTGCGGTCAAACTTCGAAAACTCGGCGATCTCGCAGTTGAGGGCGAGGCCCGCCTTCATGGCGTAGTTCACCACCTGGCGGTTGAGCACCGGCAACACGCCGGGCAAGCCAAGGCAGACGGGGCAGACATGGGTGTTCTGTTCGCCGCCAAACTCGGTGGTGCAGCCGCAAAAGATCTTGCTCTTCGTGTGCAGTTCAGCATGGACCTCAATGCCCATGACGATCTCAAAATCAAATTCTCGTTCCATCGTTTCGTCCCTATCCATCGTCTCAATCATTTCGTTGCCCATCGATCACACCCCCAACTCAGGCATCCGGCTGTGGCAGCCGGTCGCCTCTTCATAGGCGTGGGCGATCTGAAGCAGGCGCGCCTCGTCGAAGGCCTTGCCGATGATTTGCAATCCCACCGGCATGCCGTTGGCAAAGCCGGCGTTGATCGAGAGGCCGGGGATGCCCGCCAGGTTGACCGACAGGGTAAAGACGTCAGAGAGGTACATCTGGAGGGGGTTGTCCGTGCGGTCGCCGAATTTGAAGGCCACCGAAGGCGTCGTCGGCGACAGGATGCAGTCGAACTTCTCGAAGGCCTGATCAAAGTCATTTTTGATCAGGGTGCGCACCTTGAGCGCCTTCAGGTAGTAGGCGTCATAGTAGCCGGAACTGAGGGCGTAGGTGCCCAGCATGATGCGCCGTTTCACTTCGTCGCCAAAGCCCTCAGCGCGGGTCTTTTTGAACATGCTGATCAGGTCGTCGGCCGACTCGGAGCGGTAGCCATAGCGAACACCGTCGTAACGGGCCAAGTTGGACGACGCCTCGGCTGGGGCGAGCAGGTAGTAAACGGGCAGGGCGTACTCCGTATGGGGCAGCGAGCATTCGGCCACCTCGGCGCCCAAGCTCTCGATGGTCTTGACGGCCTTTTCGATGACGGCGCGAACCTCAGGGTCGATGCCGTCGCCGAAGTACTCCTTCGGCAGACCGACACGCCAGCCCTTGATCGATTTGCCAAGCAAGGACGTATAGTCAGGGAAATCGACCGGCGCCGACGTGGAATCCTTGGCGTCATGACCGGCGATGGCGTTCATGACGAGGGCGCAGTCGCGCACATCGCGGGTGAAGGGACCGATCTGATCGAGAGACGAAGCGAAGGCGATGAGGCCGAAACGGGAGACAGCGCCATAGGTGGGCTTTAAACCGACGACACCGCAGAAGGCGGCCGGCTGGCGGATGGAACCGCCCGTGTCGGAACCGAGGGAAAAGACCGCCTGTCCGGCAGCGACAGAGGCGGCAGAACCGCCGGAAGAACCGCCGGGCACTCGCTCTGTATCCCAGGGGTTGCGGGTGGTGAAAAAGCCGGAGTTCTCCGTCGAAGAACCCATGGCGAACTCGTCCAGGTTGGTCTTGCCCATCATGATGGCGCCGGCTTCCTTCAGTTTGGTCACCACAGTGGCGTCATAGGGCGGCACAAAGTTCTCCAGGATTTTCGAGGAGCAGGTGGTGCGCACGCCATCGGTGCACATGTTGTCCTTGATGGCCATGGGAACGCCTTCCAGGGGGCCGATGGCCTCGCCGGCGACGATTTTAGCGTCAACAAGGGCGGCTTGTTCCAAGGCCTTGTCCACTGTCGGTGTAACAAACGCCTGGATCTTCGGTTCCAATGCCTGCATCCGTTCCGCTTGGGCCTTCACCAGGTCAGTGGCGCTGACTTCCTTGCGGACGAGCAGATCGTGAAGTTCATGGGCCGTTTTCGTGTACAGCTTCACGGGGATCCTCCATTCGTCGGTTCCGGCGAGCGGTTCCGGTATCTGATGATCAAGGGTTGGGGGTTAAGGGCGGCTCATACGATCCGCGGTACGCGGAAAAAGCCTTCTTCCTCTTCCGGCGCGTTGGCGACAATCTTTTCGCGGTCCATCGAGGGGTCGATGCGATCGTCGCGCATAACGTTGTGGAGCGGGAAGACATGGGCTGTCGGAGGGACATCTTTGGTGTCCAAGGCTTGCAAGCGCTGGGCATAATCGAGGATGGCGTTGAGTTGGGTTGTGTATCGTTGCACGTCCGCCTCAGACAGTTGGAGGCGGGCCAGCATGGCCACGTGTTCCACTTCCGCTTTGGTAAGGGCCATCGATTTCACCTTCCTTATCTTCATCATCTTCATCATCTTTATCGAAGCGAAGAATCATCGAATTGTACACTTCCTCGCAGCCGATCGGCAAATCAGTCGGAATGCAGCCGCAGGCGTGTCTCATTTGTGATGGTCACTTCATTTTATTCTTGACGAGATTTGAGCCGAGTGTTTCCGGCTCCTCGAAGACATCTTCCTCATGACTGAGATAAAAGCCGCAAAACTTGATCAGCACCCGCTTCATGATGTCCATCCGTTCCTTGGAGATCGTATCGATGACCGCGTACTGGCGGTACAGGGTAAGGTTGCCGACCTGGCGCACCATCTCCCCGCCCGGGTTCAAGCAGTGAATATCGGTCAGGGGAATCCCGTCGACGGTCTGTTCCACGTCGACAGCGCGCAAGGCGTTCATCAACTGGGCCGTCAAACCCGCTTCCAGCCACTTGAAGCGACAGATCTCCCCCTGCCCCTTTTGCGTTTCCCGTTCCGGCGCCGAAAGGTCTGGCAGCTGTTCGAGCGCTTCCAGCAAAGCCGCCTGATCGGCGATCCGGAAAATCGACCGGCAAGAACTGGCGCGATGTCCCTCTGCGGTGATCAGTTTCGGCTGAATCTGCTTGCGTCGCAACTCCATCACGAAGTAGAGGATCTGCCGGGACTTTCGCCGCCACAGGCTGAGCCAGTCAAAGGGCACTTCGCCGCCGGTGTTCAAACCCAGTTCCCGGATGTAACTCACTACCGGTGAGCGGTACCAGGGCGGGAAGAAAAAAGCGATGCCGCCGTAGCGATAATCCTCTTCCCAGGGCATGAGCCGGCAAAAGAGCAGGTAGCCCCCTTCATAGGGCGGTTTTTTCGGGTTGTACTCGGGATCGCGGATGAAGAACTTTTCCTCGCCGAAGACATCGCGGACCCAGTACCCCTTCTCTTCCAGGGAAAGGATCACGTAAAAGCCGGGCCGGTTTTTTATCCAGTTTTGCAAGGCCTCTCGCAAGGCCGGCGGCAGGTGGCTCGCCACCTCCTGCTCAAAGGCGTCCAAGGTGGTGCTGCCGCTGCGGAGACGGCGGTCAAAGACGAACCACTCCCAAAAGAGGGCGCCAAGGGGGTGGTCGGCAAAAGATGACTCCGGTTCGTCCGTATGGCGGGCAAACTGGCTCCACTCACGCTTCCACTGTTCGGCAAAACGCCAATGAATGAACTGGGTCAGCAAGGAACCGATCTGGGCTGTCTCAGCGACCGCCCGGGCGACAGGGTCGTTATCGCTGTCCCGCCCCCAGCCTTCGGGGCCGATGAGCGGGTCGTCAAGCTTCACTTCCCAGGCGTCAAGCAGTTCTTCAAAGTTGGCGTAGCTGCCTTCACGAAAGGCGTAGTTGGCGATCTCGGGCAGACGGTAGGGACCTCTCCCCGGGCTATGGCCGATGAGGCGGCTGCGGCGCAGGTCCCGAATAAGCGCGTTGAGCCGCTCCTCCGAGACGGTGCCCACGGCGATCTCACGGCGACCGATCCAGACCTGACCACGGGCGTCGCGAGCCACATCGACGCCCATCTCGATGGAATCGTTCATGTGGCTCATATAGATAACGGCCGTTCCACGCTCACCCTCTTCGGCATGACAGCCGTCTTCATTGCGGAGGTTTTCCAGGATCAGATCGGTGTTGCGCGTCGGGAAAACGCGCCAATACCAAAACCCCTGGAAGAAGGGATCTTGACCAAAGGGGACTTTCAGGGACGGCTCGCGGCGGATGCTGGAGATGACCCAGCGACCTTCCTCCTGGACGAGGTAAAAATGAGCGCGAAAGGTGAGGAGAAACTGATCCCGGCCGATGAGCGATTCGGCGATCAGGTGGACCCCCTTGACACTGGGTGATTCTTCGACCACAACGCCGCGAAGGACACTCTCCCCTTCGTGTTTTTTCAGCATGCGCCGGGTAAATTCCTCCTAGTTCCCATCCCGTTGCCGTGTGCGACGGGGCAAAAGGAAATAGACGAGGGCCCAGTCATCGACAGCCCTGGCCTGAAAGTAGGCATGCACCACTTCCCGCGGTTTTAAGGGCCGGTCAAAGAGTCGCATCATCATGGCATGCCACTGGTCTGGCGTCAGGGGATCCTGGGGTTGCAGCGTCTTGCGGAGCGCCGTGATCTCTGTGGGGATCTCCACGTCAGCCTGTTCGAGATCGCTTAGGATCTGATCAAAGAGGTTGAGCGCCTCTGGCATGGCGAGGTCGACAGAATGATCAGGCAATCCCGTAAAAAGGCTGTCCCCCTGACCAAAGGGCACTTGGTCAAACCAGTCGATCTGAGACTCGACGGGATTGGCCACCACAAAATGGACATAGATTCCCTGCGCGCCGATCCGACGGGTTTCCCATACCATCATCAACGAGATGACGCCTTGGAGCCGGAATGGCGCCGCTTTGGCGGTAAATCGGAACATCGGAACAACCTTCACGCTCGACGGCCTGCCTTTCCTAGCGTTGATCACTGCGTTGCGATTATGGGTCAAGCGGTCCGTCAACAGAGAACGGGAACCAAAGAAAAACGATTTACATCGACGAGGCCCTGATCGGTCAGCTTCAGTTCCGGAATGACCGGCAAGGCCAGGAAGGACAAGGTCATCATCGGCGCCGCCAGAGTGCAGCCGAGATCACGGACAGTTTGGTGCAACGACGCGAGGCGCCGGGCGACCGTTGCGGCGTCCTCATCCGACATGAGGCCGGCCACCGGCAAGGGCAAGGCGGCGAGGACTCGACCGCCGGCAACGGCGACCATGCCGCCGCCCATCTCGGCCAGGGTCTCACAGGCGAAGGCCATCTCTGCGTCGTCGACGCCGACGACGATCAGGTTGTGGGAATCATGGGCGACAGTCGACGCGACAGCGCCACGTCTCAGGCCGAAACCACGGAGGAGGCCGCAACCGATGGCCCCGCTCTTGCCGTGGCGCTCCACGACGGCCACGGGGAGGATATCCTTGGCCGGGCCGATGTGGGCGGCCGGGATGATCTCCTGACCAGTGACGATCTGGTTGGGCTGGATAACGATGACACGCACCTCGGCGTCTCGATCATAGGCAGGCGCGAGGCGGCCGGCGATGGGGGGAAGATGGACGCTGCCTTCACCGAAACAAGGCCTATCGGCGTATGTTCGGGCGTCACCGGCCTTTTCGCACAGCTTCCCTGCCGAAGCGACCATCTGTCCACCTTTGAACACCGCCTGGGTTTGAAAGGCGGTCAGATCCGAAAAGACGGCCAGGTCGGCCCGGTATCCCGGCGCGACGGCGCCCACACGGGGCAACCGGTAGTGGCGGGCTGCCGTTACGGTCGCCAGCTTGACGGCCAGCGCCGGAGCGACACCGAGGGAGACAGCCTTGCGCAAAATGGCGTTCATATGTCCTTCGCGCAAGAGGTCTGCCGGGTGCCGGTCGTCAGAGCAAAAAGAAATGTTTTCCTGCGTAGCCGGCACGATACAGGATATGAGATCAGCCAGGTTTTGGGCCGCCGATCCTTCACGAATCAGCAGGCGCATCCCCCGGCGCAGTTTCTCCCAGGCTTCTTCGGCGGTAACACTCTCATGATCAGAGGTAACGCCGGCCGAGATATAGGCCTGCAGCGCCTCTTCTTTCAGACCGGGCGCATGCCCGTCGACCGGCAACGCACGCAATCGGGCGGCGGTGATCTTCTGCAAGAGGTCGTCATCCCCGGCCAGAACGGCGGGGACGTTCATCACTTCAGCCAGCCCGATGGCGCCGGGAATATCGTCCATCATTTGGGCGACCGCTTCGGCGTCGAGAACGGCGCCGCTGGTCTCCAGCGGGGTGGCGGGCACACAGGAAGGAACCATGATATAGACATCCAAGGGCAACCGTTCGGCCATCCGGGCAAAAGCCCAGACACCATCGACGCCCAGGACATTGGCAATCTCGTGGGGATCGGCGATGACGGCGGTCGTCCCATGGGGAACGACGGCGCCGGCAAAGGCGGGCGGCGTCAACAGGGTGCTCTCGATGTGGATGTGGGCGTCGATCAGACCGGGCGTCACAAAGGCGCCCTGCAGATCGATCACCTGTCCATAGCTCCCTGGCGCGGGCGATGCTGTGTCCCGGCGGTAAAGGCCGGTGATCATCCCGCCGGCGATGGCCACGTCCGCCTCTTCGATCTCAAGGGTGAAGACGTTGACCACCTTGCCGCCGCGGAGCAGAATGTCCCCATTCTGTTTTCTATTCGCCGTCACGCCGGTTCCTCCCTGCTATCCCTGGTCAATCAACTGTAAAAATTCCGCTTCCGAGAGGATGGGGATGTTCAGTTCCTTCGCTTTATCGAGCTTCGATCCAGCAGCCTCGCCGGCGATCACCATAGACGTTTTTTTGCTCACCGAAGCAGCCACCTTGGCGCCGCGGGCTTCCAGCAACCGCTGCGCCTCGCGGCGGTCGAGCGTCGGCAACGTCCCCGTCAGCACGACGGTCTTGCCGGCGAAAATTTGCGGAACAGCGGCGACCGCCGCATTGGCGGCCTCCATCGGCATCCCCTTTTCGGCCAAGCGGGCGATGACCTGCCGGTTGGCGGGAACAGCGAACCAGCGCTGGAGCGACTCGGCCATCTTTGGTCCGATCTCGCTCACCCCTTGCAGTTCCTCGGTCGTGGCGCTCATCAGCGCCTCCATGGAACCGAAGTGGCGTGCGAGCGTCTTGGCCGCCGTCTGTCCGACGAGGCGGATGCCGAGCGCAAAGATCAGCGCAGCCAGGCCCCGAGACTTGCTGTTCTCGATGGCGGCGATCAGGTTGGCCGCCGATTTTTTGCCCATCCGTTCCAGCGGGGCCACCTGCTCTGCCGCCAAGTCATAGAGGTCGGCCGGGTCGTGGACGAGTCCGGCCTCCCAGAGGAGGTTGACCACCGCCGGTCCGAGGCCCTCGATGTTCATGGCATCGCGGGAGGCGAAGTGGATCAATCCCTCCTTCGCCTGGGCCGGGCAGGCAGCGGAGGTGCACCGGATCGCCACCTCCCCTTCCAGCCGGCTGACAGGGCTGTCACATTCAGGACAGGTCTTGGGCATGTCAAAAAAGCGTTCCTCGCCGGTCCGCTTCTCTTTGAGAACGGAAAGCACCTCGGGGATGATGTCCCCGGCCTTTTGAATGATCACATAATCGCCGATATGGATGTCGCGCTCGCGGATGATGTCTTCGTTGTGCAAGGTCGCCCGGCTGACCGTCGTGCCGGCGACGCGCACCGGCTCCAGTTCCGCTGTCGGCGTGATCACGCCGGTGCGGCCAACCTTGACGGTGATGTCCCGCACGCGGGTGACGGCCTGCTCCGGGGGAAACTTGAAGGCGATGGCATAGCGGGGGCTCTTGGCCGTTTCGCCAAGCAAGGGGTACTGATCCAGTTCGTTCACCTTGATGACCAGCCCGTCGATCTCATAGGGCAGGTCGTGACGGTGCTCCGTCCAGTACCGGCAGTGCTCGAGGACCTCATCGATGGTCTGGCAGTGACGCCGCACCGGGTTGACCGGCAGACCCCAGGCCTCCAGTTTTTCCAAAGCTGCCACCTGTTCGCTGACACGGTCGCCTTCGAGGTGCAGGATGTTGTAAAAGTAAGCGCGCAGCGGTCGTGAGGCCGTCACCTTCGGGTCCAGTTGACGCAAGGACCCGGCAGCGGCGTTGCGCGGGTTGGCGAAAGCCGGTTCGCCCGCCTCTTCCCGCTCCTCATTCAGCTTGGCGAAGGCCTCCTTGGGCAGATAGGCTTCACCGCGCACCTCCAGGGCTTCCAGATCCGCCTTCAGCCGAAGAGGAACGGCGCGAACCGTTTTCATGTTCTCCGTGATGTCCTCGCCGGTCGTGCCGTCGCCCCGGGTGGCCGCCCGGACAAAACGCCCCGCTTGATACGAGAGCACCACCGTGAGGCCATCGATCTTGGGCTCCACGACATATGTAAGGGGACGGTCGGCCCGCTCACGAGCCCGGCGGTCGAACTCGCGCAGGTCGCCGTCATCAACAGCGTTGGCCAACGACAGCAGGGGCACACGGTGTCTGACGGCGCGAAAGGCCGCGAGGGGCGCGCCGCCGACGCGCTGGCTCGGCGAGTCGGGCGTAACCTCTTCGGGGTGGGCCTGTTCCAACTCGATCAGTTCCCGCATCAGCCGATCGTATTCGCCATCGCTGATCTCGGGCGCGTCATGGACATAATAGCAGGTGTCATGATGGCGGATCAGCTCCCGCAGTTCAGCGATGCGCTGGGCCCCATCGACCGGGGCGGGTCCGCCCTCTCTGGCAGCCATGGGAACACCTCCACAGTTCATTTCAGACTATACCCGTTTTAGCCCGGCATATTTCACGAGCAGTTTTTTGATCCCTTGTTGGGGGAACGCGACGGAAAGCTCCTGGCTCTCGCCACTTCCCGAGGTTTTGACGACGATGCCCATGCCAAACTTGCCGTGCTGGACCTTATCGCCGACGATGAAACCAACACCACTGCCGGAAGCCGGCGCGCTGCCCGCACCGGATGAACCGGACGCGCCGGCAGCGCCGGCCATGCCGCCTGTGTTCGCCCTCTCACCGAAGGCGGGAGCGCCAGGGACGCTCATCGAGCCCGTTCCCGCTGCAGCCGTGCCCGCCGGTGCGCCCGCTCGGCCCGCATCGGCGCCCTTGGCCACCGGCGCAGAACCGCCAACGGCGCTTCTGCCTCCAGCCCCTGTCCGCACCGAGGCCGGTTCAAAGTAGCTCATGCGGTTGCTGCTGCCCGAGGCGCTTTCTCTTCCATAGGTCTCACGGCCGAAGGAAGCGCCGCCTCCATTCCCGGAAAAAGAAGAAGTAAGGGACGTAGAAGAGGAAAAGCGAGACTCCCGGGGCGGACGGTCATCCTCCTCAACCAGCAAAGACGGAGGGATTTCTTCCAAAAACCGGGAAGGCCCGTTAGAGACAGTATTGCCGAAAAGGGTTCGCCTCCATGCGCGAGCCAGGTAGAGGCGCTCCCGCGCCCGCGTGATGGCCACATAGCAGAGCCGGCGCTCCTCTTCCACTTGGGCCTCTTCGAACTGGACACGGCTGTGGGGGAAGACCCCCTCCTCCATGCCGGCGACGAAGACGACGGGAAACTCCAAGCCCTTGGCCGAGTGCATCGTCATGAGGACAACGGCGTCTTCCTCTTCATTATAATTGTCCGTGTCAGAAACGAGGGAGACGCCGGCCAGGAATTCCTCCAAGGTCTTTTCATCGGCCGTCCGGTCAAACTCCTGGGTCACGGAAAGGAATTCCTTGATGTTCTCGATGCGCCCCTTCGCCTCTTCTGTCTGCTCGGCCTCCAACTCGCGCACATAGCCCGTCCGGTCGAGGATGGCTTCGACGATCTGGGTGACCAGCAGTGACGGCGATTCCCGGCGCAGAGCGTCGATCAATTGACCGAAGGCGGCGAGGGCCTTGGCGGCGCGGGAGAGACCGGGCACTTCACCGGCCCGCGCCAGCGCTTCCCCGGCGTTCCAACCGGCCTGATCGGCCTGATCGAGCAGCTTCTGCACCGTCGCGTCGCCAATGCCCCGCTTGGGCACATTGACGACACGACGAAAGCTGATGGCGTCAGCGGGATTGGAGATGAAGCGCAGGTAGGCCACGATGTCCTTGATCTCCGCTCGTTCATAGAAGCGCAAACCGCCGAAGATGCGGTAGGGGATGCCGGCGTACATGAAGTGTTCTTCCAGCACCCGCGACTGGGCGTTGGTCCGGTACAAGATGGCGAAGTCCCGGTAGGGTCGCCCTTCCGCCTCGGACAGGCGGCTGATGGCTTGGACGATATACCGCGCCTCATCATGCTCCGTCTCCCCTTGATAGGACACGATGGGCTCGCCCGAGTCGTTCTCGGTCCAGAGTTTTTTTACCTTGCGCCCGCGGTTGTTGCCCACGACGGCATTGGCCGCTTCGAGGATCTTGCCGGTGGAGCGGTAGTTCTGCTCCAGCTTGAGCACGACCGCCTCGGCATAATCGCGTTCGAAATCAAGGATGTTCTGGATATCGGCGCCCCGCCAGCCGTAGATGCTCTGATCGTCGTCACCGACAACGCAAAGGTTTCGATATTTCTCCGCCAGCAGCTTCACCAGCACATACTGTGCATGGTTCGTATCCTGGTACTCGTCTACATGGATGTACTGAAAGCGGTCCTGGTAATAATCAAGGACATGGGGAAACTCCTGGAAGAGGCGAACGGCGTTGACGAGCAGATCGTCAAAGTCCATGGCGTTGTTGGCCTGTAATTTCTTTTGGTAAATATGGTACGTTTTAGCAGCAATTTGCGCAAAATAATCATAAGCCTGCCTTTCATAAGCGGCCGGACCCATGAGAATGTTCTTGGCGGAGCTGATTGCAGCGGCCACCGCCTGCGGCTTGAAGCGCTTCTCGTCGATGTTGAGTTCTTTCAGGCATTCCTTGAGCAGTCGCTGCTGATCGGTGCTGTCATAGATGACAAAACTCCGATCATAGCCGAGCTTTTCCGCATCTTTGCGCAGGATGCGCATGCAGGTGGAGTGGAAGGTGGACACCCAGACATCGTGGGCGCGCGGGCCGATGAGGCGGCCGAGCCGCTCCCGCATCTCTGCGGCGGCCTTGTTCGTAAAGGTGATGGCCAGTATATGAAAGGGACTCACGCCGCACTGCTCGATCAATTGGCCGATGCGGTGAGTCAATACCCGGGTTTTTCCGGAACCTGCCCCGGCCAGGATCAAAAGAGGCCCCTCCTGGTGCAGGACGGCCTCGCGTTGAACCCGATTCAGGGAATTTAAGAAATCGGTTGACAATTGTTTTCCCCCTTCTGGATGCCCTCCAACATGGCTTTTATTGTACCACAAAAAGCGCGGCTGTGAGAAAAGGCTCGCATGGCAGCCGTTTAAAAAGCTGGACCCCTAGGGAAAACTAGGCGCAGTGAAGGTGACAGGAGGAGAGACAAGGCATGCGGTACAATCCGGTCTATTCGGCTTTTGAAAAGATTCAGGCCATGAACAGCCTGAAAAACTATCAACGCCTGCTGGACGAAGAGATCCGCAAATCGGATCCGAACCTGGAAGTGATTAAGTATTACCGCTCCCGCCTCAGCCGCTGCCGGCAGATCCTGGGGGGGCGGGGGTAACAGATAGACGAAATGAACATACAAAAGGGAGTGGCTGCACGCCTCGGCGAGACAGCGACTCCCTTCTTTTATCTATTGGATGTAGCAAAAATCATATAAGTGGTCCGGCTGAAAACCAATTTTTCAAGATTGTAAATAAATCTCTATTCTTTCCTTGTTACTTCCCAATCTTTTTCCTCTCTTAAGCAATATATCTCCGATTTCCCCGGTTTTCTTTATATGTGTGCCACCACAAGGCACCTTCGCAAAACCCTCAATTTCCCAATAACGCTCTTCATTCTCCTCATCACTAAAATCGCTGATGATGTCGTAATTAGAGCGAATAATAACTCTTGCTTTTTCCTCAAGAATGGGAAACGCTTCAGAGATATTTCCTTTCCACTCAAAATCCAATCGGGCTTTCTCTTCAGTAATATTTGCTCCAATTTTTTTTGGATGATTGAAATTCTGGTAGACTAATTCCAGTATAATTTCTGCCGCGAAATGCAGCTTCATTATTTTGTATCGTTTATTCCAGTCAATTTTCAACTCTACTTCGCAATCAGGCTGCAAATTATGATTTGGCTCAATCGTATATAATACTTCTTTCCCTGTCTTTCGAGCTTCGATGATTTGATAACCGTTTATTGTTCCGGAATCTGACGCTTGCCCTCCTGAAAAGGCATAAACGATCGTCCTATCAAGCGTTATTATATTCCCTTCTACACTGGTTATCTTCGCGGAAAGCTCACTTCGATAGGGATCTATCCAAAACATCTTTTTTACGCTCATTGATTCACCTCATAAAAAACCAAAACCAATTTGGATCAGATCCTCTCCATTGCCTTTTATAGATGGTGGTTTTTGGGATGATTTTGCGAACAAACGTATAATAGCATAGGAAAGTGATAACGTACAAGCGTTCTGAAGGGCCTTTATGGGATGAGAAAAACAGGGGCTGACCAGTCATGCGCTGTCTGGTCAGCCCTTTGTCGTCACAGCTTCTCGTTGGTTTTTTTCCTTGCCTTGTTGCGCTGCCTTTTCCTGACGCTATTTATACCGGTCCTTATCCCCCATCCCGTCAACGGTGATCTTGTTGTGAAGGCCTTCCTCCGTCTCATCTTCCTTGACGACGGCGTCGAAGGTTTCCAGATCAGCCTTCTGGGCCGGGATGGTCTCCAGGTTGTTCCGGGCGCGGGGCATGAAGTCGGCTTTCCGTTCCTCTGCGGCCCGCGCCTCGGCGTCGTTCATGGCGTTGCCGGTCGCCGGCCCTTCCCCATCCTCTCCAGGAATGGCTCGCGCCTTCATGTGAGGGATGCCGAAGCCGAAGTTGCCTTCCCCGCTGAAACCGACCGTGCCCGCCGATATGACACCCGGCGTCTCCCCCTTGTTCGGGTTGGGCAACGCGTCGATTTTGCCTTTCGGCAGGTCGTAGCGATCTGCGTCTCTACGCAAAGACGAACACCTCCCGGAGCTAGTATCCGGGGTCGATCGCGGCCTTATTCGCCGGGAATCGCCAGAGCGCCCCGCTCCTCCAGCGTCTCCATGCCATGGGCCTTGATCATGCGGTTGGACAGGGTGTAGAGGGAATCGCCGATGTAGACGATGCGGCTCACGAATTTATCGTTGTCATAGTAGTACTGGCCAGCCTTCTGGTATTCCTCATCACTGATATGGGTGATCCGCCCCCGCAGTTCAAAGCCCTTTTCCAGGCTGATCGTGTACACGTAGGCGCCCTGGAAGGCGAAGGAGCCATAGGCGGGAACGGGCGACGGCTTTTCACCCGAGGCGGCGCTGTTGCTCTTGTCGACTTCCATCACCTGAACCGGGAAGGCGAGCAGGTTCTTCTCCTTGCTGAACAAAAGCGCCCGGTGATTGTGAAGCAGTTCCGAGTCAGTGCCCCGGTCGCCGATATGGGCCACATGCTGTTCAACCGGATGGGACACGTCGGAGACATCGAAAATCGCCATTTTCATACCCTGGTAATAGGCGTTTACGCCTACGACGCGGCCCGCGTCATCGGCGATCGACTGTTCGACGGCATCCTTGCCGAAGCCGATGATGTGGTTTTCATCGTAAGGGTGCAGGTAGTTGCTGTAGCCGGGGATTTTCAGTTTGCCCAGGATGCGGGGCGCTGTGGGTTCCTTTAAATCGATGACAAAGAGCGGATCGACGGTGCGGAAAGTGACCATGTACGCACGGTCGCCCATAAAGCGGACGGAATAAATCAGTTCCCCCGGCGCGACGCCTTCGAGCTTGCCAACGGTCTTCATCGACGCATCCAGCACATAGAGGTTGTTTTTCGATGTGCCATCCCCCTCGGCCCAGGCGTTCCCTGCTGTCGTTGCGATGCGGAAGAAGCCGTCCTTCTCATCCAGGGAAAACTGATTGAGCGGTCGTCCCGTCACCTCGCCTTTGCCGGTGTACCGCGCCTTGGCGCCATCCAGGGCGAATTTGAAAATGCTCGTCTTCTCCGCCGGCGAGACGCCATCCATTGCCGAACGCCAGAAAACCGGCCCATGGACGTTGCGCAAGGCCACGTACAGGTTCTCCGTCGAGGCATAGACGATATTGCCGGCGCCGAGATAGGTGGACAGATGGAGCGGCTCTTTGGGCTGCTCCACATTCACACCGGCCACGATCAGATAGTTGGGATCGGAAAAGTCAGGGAAACAGCGGATCTGATCGTAACCGACGCGTAGTTTGTCCTCCCCTGTGGCTGTGTCTTTATACCAGGGGAGGATGTCGGGCGTCTCATTTTCGGGAAGATGGACACCGAGGCGACGGTTGGCAATCAAATAAAGGGCCGAACCGATCTTGCGCGAAGACACATAGGCGCCTTGGATCGCCGTCTCCCGCGATTTCTGTGGATTGGCTTTGTCGGCGATGTCATAGACGATCGCCTTGACCACGCCCGCATAAGGGAAATAATGAGGCGGCGCGATCATGGCCCGTTTTTCCGCTATCTGACCTTGATCGCTCGCCAGCAACACCTCATCGCGGCCGCTGCCGATGACGACCAGGTCTTTCCCGTCCACATAGATCTCACGGGGCGCAAAGAAGGCGTCATCGAATCGAATGACCGAGGCGATCGCCATCTCGCCGGCCGGTTGGGCTTTCGCGATGATGACGCGCCGATTATTGACCTGGTAGATGTACTCGCCATCGGTCTTGACGATATCCGCCTCATCGACGCCTTCCACCTGCACGTTCGTCGTCGAGTGGTCTTGGGCCGCCTTGGCCGATGCGAAACTGGATGATGCGGCGTTCTTCGCCTGTGGCGCCGCCGAAGCGGGCGCCGCCATAGCCGCCTGCCGTTCGACCAAACCGGTATCCGCCATGGCGCCCGTCGTTTGCGCCGGGGCGCTGTTTGCCTTCATCCCATAGCCGTCATCACGCTCCGACGCCCGTTGAATCCATTGTTTGAGATTCTCGTAAGAGCCGACGACAGGCAGGTCCTCCTGCACCGAAGACTCGCCCGCCGCGAGGGCTTGACAGCCGCTCATGAGGACGCCGCTGAACAGGGCGACGACCAATGCCTGGCTCACCCAATGCTTCTGTTTTTTGAATAGGCCCGTCAAGGGACTCTCCACCTTTCCCATCGATTGGTCTGCACCCTTGAGACGGCTGTACCGTTGCTTTTGTTCCACCTATGATCCGCTTCACCCAGATTATTTTGGAGAGCTGGAAACGGTTCCTTGAATTGCCTATGAAAAAACCAATTGATAAATAATTCGTTGGGAGATTGTAACATGCTCCTATTTATGCTATGGTAATGGAAAGGATTCACGCGTGAGCGTATCTGGGAGGTGATCGTTATGGCCCTTGAAACGACCTCCACCCCCGTGAACGACCTTTGCCCCATCCATCCCCGTCTCTCGTCCCATTGCCTTTCTCTGGAGGCATGTGATCATTGTGATCCTCGGCAATGCGTCAGCGGCTTGATTCGCAGGCTTTCGGAGCAGGCGAAGTTTGACCGTTGCCACAACCGGGTGAAACAGGCATCACAGGGGGGAACGCAATCGGTCAGCCGCCGCGACGCCGTCGGACTGCTGGCCCTCTTCCTGGCTCGTTGCTCTCACTGCGGCAACGAACACAAGGAGGAGTGCGAACTCAACCTCGCCCGGCTCGGCCTTGAGTACGCCCTGACGAGCCATGGCGACTTGTTCGCCTACCAGGGAAATCCGGTCCTCTTTCTCCTCAACCTGCGCAAAACAGACCCGGCGCTGGCCGACGAAGTGACGCGCGAATACGACCGGATCCGTTCCCAATGGGATCGTCCGGCGCCTGTAAAGCCCTAGGCATCATCGTTACGGCATAATAAAAAGCGGTCCCCGCCAGGGACCGCTTTTCTTTTACCCGTTTTCCCGCAACCTTGTCGTAAGGAGCAACCCAACCAGCGCGATGACCACCAGGGCGGTGAAGATATCGACAAAGCCGTCTCGCGGACGGCCCACGCCCGTCGCCGCCGCCAGCAACCCGCCCATGACGACGGGACCGAGCGTATTGCCGAAGGATCGAATGACGGTCATCACCGCCAGGCCGCTTGACACCTCCCGCTTCTCGACCTCACTCATGACCAGCGTGTTCAACGGCGAGCCGACGATCAGCCCCAAGCCGCCTCCGAGCAGGATGAAGCCAGAGGTGACGCTCAGGATGTGGACGGTCGTCACATCGGCAGGCGAACCGATCCGCTCGACCAGCATAGCCAGGACGACAGACCCGGCGGCGGTGGCGCCAAAACCAAGGGAAAGGGTCCGGGAAGCGCCGAAGCGATCGACGATAAAACCGCCGAGGGGCGCTGTGACCACACTGGCCAGGGCCAGGGGCACAACCATGTAGGAGGCCTTCCCGGCCGGAAAGTGCAGGACATACTCCACATAGGCGGGCAGGAACAGAACCGTCAGCATCACCATGCCGGACAGCGCCGCCAAGGCGAAGACCGTCACGAGCCGGGGGTTTTGAAAAAAGGCGGGGTTGACGACCGGATCTTCAGCCTTCCCCTCCACCCGGATGAGCAGCGGGATGAGGAGCAGGCCGGCCAGCAGAAAGAGATAGACGTTGGGCATCCACACGCCGGACCAGCCCTTTTGCCCCTGAATGTGGGTGAGTCCCAGCATGAAGCAAAAGATGACCGCCCCGACGAGCAGTGCGCCGCGCCAATCCATGGCCTTGACCTGAGGATCCAGATCTTCGGGCACGCCGGCGGCCAAGAGGATGATCAGCGCCGCCGCCGGGATGTTGATCAGGAACAGCCAGGGCCAGGACAGATACTGGATGACGACCCCGCCCAGGATCGGCGCCACGATCGAAGCCATCCCCCAGGTGGCCCCATAAAGGCCCAGCGCTCTCCCCCGCTGTTCCTTGGGAAAAGCGAGGCCGATCTCCGCCACGGCCACCGGCAGGATGCCGCCGCCGCCCAAAGCCTGCACGGCCCGGCCGGCCAGCAGCTGATACAGATTTCCAGAGAAACTGCAAATCAGCGAACCGGCGGCAAAGAGAGCCATGCCGGTCATGAAGATGCGCCGCCGGCCATGACGATCGGCCAGCTTGGCCGTGATCGGCATGGACACGGCGTAGACGAGCGTATAGACGGTGACCGCCCAGACGCCCCATTTGGGCGATATGTCAAAATCACGAACGATCGTCGTCAGCGCCGGTCCGATGATGCCCTGATCGAGGGCGCCTAAAAACACGCCCGACAAAAAGGTGACAAGGATGCGAATCTGCTGGACGGTCAAGGAGAATCCTTCTTTCCGTTGATAGTCACTCGTAGTTTTTTGTTATTGAAGTCGATAGCAAAAGCGTTTTCATTCCTGTTTTTTCGTACAATCATGGCATATTTAATTTATTTTCGTCAAAAAGACGGAATATCCTGCGTGGAAGGATCGGTCTCGACCTCCGGCGAAATAGCAACAGCACGATTCCATCGGGCAGACGACATACGACATAGGAAAGACAACCGAGAAAGAAGACGAATAAAGAATGCAGAAAAAAACCACAGGGAAGATCACCTGGGTAAACCTGCTGGGAGGATTCGAATGACACGAGAACACAGCAAAAAGGGCGCCACGGAACTGCCCCATCCCTTGATGCGCAATTCCAACGCGCCGCAGAACCGCACCCTTTTTCTCGAAGCCGACGATTGGCAGCGCTACAGCGAGATCCCCTCGATTGACGAACTGGGCTGTGACAATGTGACCGTTCATCGACCGATCGGCAACGAACAGTTCGACGATGGACGTCTCGATGATGAACGACTCGACGAAGGGCGACCTGACGATCATCGAGCTGCTGAAGAGCACCATGAGCGCTGGCAAGCAGACCGGATTTACTGCGGCGACGCGCTAGCAGGGTTGTCACGACTGCCGGACCAGTCGGTCGATCTGATTTTCGCCGACCCGCCCTATTTTGGATTGAAAAAAGATTATGGGTCGGGCAAACGTTCCAACCCCTGGAAACGGCTCGACGAATACATCGAATGGAACCGCGCCTGGCTGGCCGAGGCGGCTCGCCTGTTAAAGCCCCATGGCGCCATCTACGTCTGTTGCGACTGGGAGTATTCCGGGCGCCTTCAGGAACTGCTCTCTGAACCCTTCAAGGTCCTGAACCGGATCACCTGGCGGCGCGAGAAGGGCCGCGGCGCCGCGAAGAACTGGAAAAACAACATGGAAGATATCTGGTTCGCCGTCGTTGACAGCGCCCAATACATCTTCAATTTGGAAGAGGTAAAGTTTCGCAAGGAGATCATCGCCCCTTACACCACCGCCGACGGGAAACCGAAGGACTGGGTGGAAACCGATACGGGCGAGCGCTTTCGCATGACCTGCCCGCCCAACATCTGGACCGATCTGACGGTGCCTTTCTGGTCCATGCCCGAAAACACACCCCACCCCACCCAGAAACCAGAAAAACTCGTTGAGCGGTGCATCCTCGCCAGCAGCCACCCCGGCGCGCTCGTGCTCGATCCCTTCATGGGCTCCGGCACAACCGCCGCCGTCGCCCGCCGGCTCGGCAGGCGGTTCATCGGCTTTGAGACGAACGAGGATTACATTCGTTTGGCGTTGAAGCGGCTTGATCGGATGGAACAGATGGAACAGATGGATTAGGCGGAACAGGTGGATTAGGGTGGAACAGGCGGATCAGGGGACAGGAACATAATCGATACACTTCTTCCCCTGCCAGGAGTTGCGCTCCTCCAACAGTCGGTCGATCCCTTGTAGCGTTCCCCATTTGCGGGTGATCCACTGGGGCGCCACGAGCAACTCTTGGGGGGCGTCGCCGGTGAGCCGTTGAATCACCATCTCCGGCGGCAGGATCTCCAAGGTGTCCACAACGAGGCGGACATAACTGTCCCGGTCGAGCAACGGCGCCTCCCCGGCCGCATGCCAATCGGCGAGGCGGGTGCCTTTCATCACATGGAGGGAGTGAAACTTGACGCCCTGCACATCCATGGCGGCGACGGCCCGGCCAGTCTCCGCCATGGCCGCTTCCCCCTCACCAGGGAGTCCATAGATGATGTGGACACAGACGCGGATGCCGCGAGCGCGCAGCTTTTCCAGGGCCCGATAGAAGGTTGCCGCATCATGCCCCCGGTTGATTCGCCGCAGGGTGTCGTCATGGATGCTCTGCAATCCCAACTCGACCCAGAGGTAGGTGCGGCCGTTCAATTCCGCCAACAGGTCGAGCACATCGTCAGGCAGGCAGTCGGGCCGGGTCGACAGGGAGAGCCCGACAACGCCCTCCTGAGCCAGCGCCTCCTCGTAGAGCAGGCGCAACAACGAGGGATCGCCGTATGTATTGGAGAAGGCTTGAAAATAGGCGATGTACTTGCCCTGTGCCCACTTGCTCTTCAGCCGCTCCCGGACCTGCCGGAACTGATCGCGGATCGCCTCCGAAGGATCGCCGGCGCAAGCGCCCGAACCCTGGGGGCAGCAGAAGACACAGCCCCCCGACCCCACCTTCCCGTCACGGTTCGGACAGGTCAGACCGGCGTTGAGGGATACCTTCATCACCTTTTCGCCGAAGCGGGCGCGCAGGTGATGGTTCCAGGAGTGATAGCGCTTGTCCCCCCAGAATTGGGGGGTTTTTTCATTTTGGGACGTCAAATGGGCTCCCGCCTTTCATGGCCTTCGTAACAAAACTGTCACCATGCTGTGACCATGCTGTCACCGCGCTGTCGCAGAAACGACACGCCGGAGAGGTAAACTAAAACCAGAGAGAAACATCAAAAACAAGTCAGCCAAGATGTTCGCCCCCTGAACGGGCAGCCCTCGCCTCCGGGAGCGTCCCCACAATGTCTCCCGCATATTGCGAAGGCGAAATGAAAGGAGTCGATCCGTTATGGAAAAACTATGGGTAAACCTCAAGAAAAAGTGGATCATCGCCGGTGTCGCCGGCACGCTCCTCATCAGCACCGCTGGTGTGGCCTCGGCAGCGTTAACGACAGAGCAGACAAATGAAATCACGGCGCTTCGCACCCAGATCCACGGGTTGCGCAAGCAGATGGTCCAAAAGTACGCCGACTATGGCGAGATCACGCCGGATCAGGCGAAAGTCATCACTGACCAGATGGATGGGCGCTTCGTAACGCGCCTGCAGGGAGGCTTTGCTGACCGGGTACCCGGCCAAAACTGCCGTCTCGTAGATGGTTCCGCCACAACAGGAGGACGGGGTCAATTCGGGAACGGCGCAGGCGCTGGAATGGGCGTTGGAAAAGGCGCAGGCCGGGGCGCCGGGCAAGGTTCCGCCTTCGGCGCTGGTCAAGGTTTCGGAAACGGTCAAGGTTTCGGCCGATAACTCAAAAAATATCCGTAAAATCCCTGACGCGCGAAACGTCAGGGATTTTTTATGGAGCCTATTTCGCTGAGGTTATCCTTTCCTTTGCATGGGCCTGTATCGGCATTATCAAAAGGCTCGCCTGAAGGCGCCTGTCAGTGCCGGATTTCCCCGTGCCATTCGGTATCTTCGGGATCCTCCTCAATGGCTTCCTCTTCCTCGATGATATCCCAAGACAGGCGGATGCTCATCCCCTGGTGATCGCCACGGTCGAACTTGGTCTGCAACAGAATTTGCTTGGGAACCTCGATGTCCCCATCGCCAACCCGAAAAGCGCCGTTTTCCAACTGTTTGATGACGCCGGACAATTCCTTGACCGCTTGATCGATCGTAACGACTCTGGCTCTGGCCACAAGACTTCCCTCCTCGCCTCATCCCAACGATGTGTTGTGATGAAACTAGTATGGGCAGTTTTTACGAGTTTGATTGAGCCGCTTCATGGGCCGGACCGGGAAGGGGCGGCAGCAGCCACATGGCGAAGAGCGCTGTGATCAGAACCGACGCGACCAAGCGCAGCGCCTGCATGAGCAGGTAGTTGGCGCCGAGCATGGTGAAGAGCAGCGGATCTTCGATGATGGCATGATTTAAGGAAAGAAAAAGACCGATGACCGTCATCTCCTTGGCGTTGAGCGACCCGTCCTTCCCCGCCTGGATGAGGACGCCGGCGCCGTAGAGGATGCCGAAGACCAAGCCGACGACCATCGGAACGGCCGCCTCGCCTGGCAGGCGGAAGATCCCCATGACGGGCGCAAAGAGGCGCGAGCCTCGCTGGACGATATGTAAATCCCGAAGGATTTCCAGAAAAACAATGATCGGGATGAGGATCAGTGCCATTTTTCCGACCTGATAGAAAGCGTTCTGCGCCCCCATCAGCAATGCAGCGCCGATGTCCATGGATCATTACTCCCTTCGAGCCTGTCGGGGGATGCCAGTGGTTGACGAGAGGTTGTTGAGATGCCACTGTCTTTCCTGGGTCCCTGTTGCCAAAGTTTTCAGTTCGGCCAAAGGACATTCAGCAAAAAGGCGAACAGAAACGATGTCAACAAGCGTAAGCCCGTCAGCTTCCAGGCCGGCGCGCCGAAGTTCTTGGTGATGGCCCCCTCGATCAACAGGCTGTGGGAAATTAAGAGGAAGAAGGCAAAGATGGTCGCCTGCTTGACTGTCAGATCCAGCGGTGCTGCCGCGCCGATGGCCGCATAGAGGTTTACCGCCAATCCAAGTAAGATGCCCACTGATGCCTCTCCTGGCAAACCGATGAATCCAAGGATGGGCGCAAAGGCGTTCCCGAGCATCGCTAGCCACGGCGTTTTGCCCAAAACAGTCACGAGGACGATCAGTGGAACCATGAACTTGGACATCAGCCAAACGGTTTTCAACCCTTTCGAACAGCCGCGAACAAAGGTGTCTTTGGACACACCTGGTTGCTCGATTACTGAAGGACGGGATGCATCCATTTCTGTCGGATTCAATCAATCCACCCCCTCGGATAAATGTACACCCCATGAGATAGTGATGCAACCCCTCATGCGGACAGGGTTTACTTTGGTTCGCTAATGTACCGAATCTTTCAAAAGAAACCGGTATAACAGCAGTGATGTTTATACAAGTATAGTTGTATATTATCATTTTATTTGATCTGTAAAATTTAGTCAATGCATTTTTTGCTGTTATTCGACTCGACTTGTTTAGTTACGTTAACTTGATTACAACAGTAGTGAAATGGTTTTTCGCTTTAATCATGTAAATATCAGAATCAATCATTGCCAATCAGTAAGCGCCATAAAAAAAACGACGCTATTAGCTCTCGCGTCGTTTCAAATCCAATATTAGGGATTTTTAAGCCGATTGGTCCAACTAACTATCTCCGGCGCTGTAATTCCTCAGCGATTTCATCCAACTCAATCCCATGATTCCGCAACAACACCAACAGGTGATAGATCAAATCGGAAGCCTCATAGACAATCTCGCCCCGGTCATTGTTCTTCGAAGCGATGATCACCTCGGCCGTCTCTTCCCCGACCTTCTTCAGGATCTTGTCCTGCCCCTTGGTGAAGAGATAGGTCGTGTAAGAGCCTTCAGGCATCTCCTTCTGGCGGTTGGCGATGACGGAAGCCAACTCTTCCAAGATGGCGCCGATGCCGCTGCCGCTTTCGGCCGCTTTTTCGACGATGCCTTCAGCCTTATCGGCACCCGATTTCCCTGCCGCTTCCCCAATCCCCCGGAAGCAGGAGAAAGAGCCTTCATGGCAGGCCGCCCCGGTCTGCTCCACCTGCCAGAGCAGGCAGTCGCGGTCACAGTCGTACTCAACGGCAGTCACCTGCTGGAAGTGGCCCGACGTGGCCCCTTTGTGCCACAGTTCCTTGCGGCTGCGGCTATAGAAGTGGGTCTGGCCTGTTTCCAGGGTCTTTGCGATCGACTCCCGGTTCATGTAGGCCACCATCAGCACGCGGCCCGAGGCGGCGTCCTGAATGACCGATGGGATCAGGCCGTGGGCGTCAAACTTCAATTCATCAATAAAGGAAGGGGCAACGTTTAATCTCGCCATTGCCGCACATGCACTCCCCTCTCCCGCAAGTATTCCTTCGTCTCGCGGATCGTGTATTCCTTGTAGTGAAAGATCGAGGCAGCCAGGGCGGCGTCAGCCTTGCCTGCTGTCAATCCCTCTGCGATATGTTCCAGATTCCCAACGCCGCCGGAGGCGATGACGGGGATGGTGACGGCTTCGCTGACGGCCTTCGTCAAGGGGATGTCATAGCCGTCTTTGGTGCCGTCTTTGTCCATGCTGGTGAGCAGGATCTCGCCGGCGCCCAGTTCCTCGACGCGGCGCGCCCATTCGAGCACATCCATGCCGGTGGGCTTGCGGCCGCCATGGGTGTAGACCTCCCAACCCTCGACGGGATGGCCTGCGTCGTCGCGGCGACGGCGGGCGTCGATGGCGACGACGATGCACTGGGAGCCGAACTTCCAGGCCCCATCGCCGATCAGCTTCGGCGTCTGGACGGCCGAGGTATTTAGGGAGATCTTGTCGGCGCCGGCCTTGAGCATCTCCCGGATGTCCTCGACAGAGCGGAGGCCGCCGCCGACGGTGAAGGGGATGAAGACCTCTTCAGCAGTGCGACGAACCACATCGAGCATGATCGCCCGGCCGTCCGATGAGGCGGTGATGTCCAAAAAGACCACCTCGTCGGCGCCTTCCTTGTCATAGGCGGCGGCCAGTTCCACCGGGTCGCCGGCGTCGCGCAGGTTGACGAAGTTGGTCCCTTTGACGACGCGTCCGCCATGGACGTCGAGGCAAGGGATGATCCGTTTCGCTAACATGCCCTTCCCTCCCTGGCGACGGCGATCGCTTCCGCCACATCGATGGAACCGGTGTAGATCGATTTGCCCAGGATGGCCCCTTCGATGCCGTCACCCTCCAGGGCGGCGGCGGCTTTCACATCGTCCATGGTGGCGAAGCCGCCCGAGGCGATGACCTTCAAGCCGGTGGCGCGGGCCAGTTCCGCCGTCGCCGCCAGGTTCGGGCCGGCCAGGGTGCCGTCTTTGGAGATGTCCGTGTAGACGACGCGGCGCAGGCCCCGCTCTTTCATCTCACGGGCCAGTTCGAGCGCCGTCACTTGGGATGTGCCGGCCCAGCCGTCGGTGGCCACCTTGCCGTCGCGGGCGTCGAGGCCGAGAACGATGCGCTGGCCGTACTCCTTGCAGGCGGCGGAAAGCAGGTCAGGGTTTTTGATCGCCGCCGTGCCCAGGATGACCCGGGAAACGCCGAGGCGCAGGTAGCGATCGATGATGTTCAGGTCGCGAATGCCGCCGCCCAGTTGGACGGCGACCGTAACGGCCTCCAGGATGGACTGGATGACGGGGAGGTTTTTCGGTTCCCCCTCAAAAGCGCCGTCCAGATCGACGAGGTGGATCATCTGGGCGCCCTTGGCCTGCCAGGCGAGGGCCTGGCTGACAGGGTCGTCGTTGTAGACGGTGGCGTCTTCCATCCGTCCTTGATAGAGGCGGACACAGCGGCCGCCTTTTAAATCGATGGCCGGAAAAATCAGCATGCCCCTTCCACCTGCTTTCCGAAGTTCTGAAGGATGCGCAGACCCAGATCGCTCGATTTTTCCGGGTGGAACTGGGCGCCGGAGACGCTGCCCCGGCCGGCAACGGCGCAAAAATCGAAGCCATAGTCAGCGGTGGCGATCACCAGATCCGGCTCAGCCGGATCGACATAGTAGGAGTGGACGAAGTAATACTCGGCGCCCGAGGGGATCCCTGCCAGGATGGCGCTTTCACGGCGCACAGTCAGCTCATTCCAGCCCATATGGGGAACTTTGAGGCCGGGCGGCAGGCGGCGCACCATGCCGGGGAAGATGCCGAGGCCATTAAATAGGCCGCCCTCTTCGCTGGCGTCGAACATCAATTGAAAGCCAAGGCAGATGCCCAAAAAGGGCTTGCCGGCGGCGACGGTCTCCATGATGGGCGCGATCATGCCCGATTGGCGCAGGTTCTCCATGGCGTCGGCAAAGGCGCCCACACCGGGCAGGATGACGCCGGGGGCGCTGCGCACCGCCTCGGGATCGCTCGTGACAAAACCAGCGTAGCCGGCCTTCTCCAGGCCCTTTTGGACGCTGCGCAGGTTGCCCATGCCATAGTCGATGATGGCGATCATGCCCTTCGCCCCCCTTTATTTTCGCGATCTCAAGATTCTTGTCGTTCACGTCTTGCAGGCCCGTTGCCTTCGTTGACGCTCATCTGAACGGTGATTTGGGTTGAAGAAGGAGGCAAGGCTCGCTTATAAAACACCTTTCGTCGACAGCACCCGTCCCGCATTGTCTGGGTCGATGGCGATGGCTTGGCGCAGGGCGCGGCCAAAGGCCTTGAAGATCGCCTCGATGATGTGGTGACCGTTGCCGCCTTCAAGCAGGTGAATGTGCAGGTTCATGGCCGCCGTATTGGAAAGAGCGCGGAAGAACTCCTCGACCATCTCCGTCTCCAGTTGACCGACCCGCTCGACGGGGATCTTGGCCTTGAAGACGAGGTACGGCCGGCCGCTCAGATCGAGGCAGACGCGGATGAGTGTCTCATCCATGGGCACATAGGCGTGGCCATAGCGGCAGATGCCTTTTTTATCGCCCAGGGCCTGAGCCAGCGCATTGCCCAGACAGATCCCGAGATCCTCCACGGTGTGGTGGGTGTCCACCTCCAAGTCGCCCTGGCAGCCGATGGTCAGGTCCAACTGGCCGTGGCGAGCCAAGAGGGTGAACATGTGATCAAGAAAGCCGATGCCTGTCGTCCCCTCAAAGACCCCGTTTCCGTCGAGAAAGAGGTCAATGGAGATCCGCGTTTCGGCTGTGTTGCGGACAACCGATGCGCCTCTCATCGCCGTCATCGCTGTCCCACCCTCCATCCTCGTCTTGGCCCGTCAGCCGCCACAGCGCCCGCTGACAGGGAGGCGGCAGTCGCCGTCGACACCGATTCTGTCGCCGCCTCGCTCATCGCCTCGAGGGCCGCCAACAACCGCCGGTTTTCCTCCGGTTGTCCTACGGTGATGCGCAAAGTCCCATCCAGGCCCGGACCGCCGCCGAGCTTGCGGATCAGCACGCCCCGGTCCATCAAGCCTTTGTGGATCGACGCCGCCAGCGCTAGGCGGGATTCCGCTGTTTCACCGCGCAGGCGCAGGAAGATGTAGTTGGCGTCAGTAGGAAAGACATCCCAGTCAAAGCGCTTCAGTTGCGACAGCAGCGTCTCCCGCTCGGCCAGGATGGTTTCCACCTGCGCCAGGAAGGCCGCCTTTTCTTCGATTGCCGTCGCAGCGGCGCGCTGGGAGAAGGCGTTGACGTTGAAGGGCTGGCGAACCTTGTGGATCTCCCTGATCAGCGCTTGGGAGGCCATCGTGTAGCCGACACGCAAGCCGGCCAGGGCGAAGGCTTTGGAAAAGGTGCGCATGACGATCAGGTTGGGGAATTCGCCGATACGCCCGGCCATCGATTTGCCGTAAAACTCGTAGTAGGCCTCGTCGACGATGACGATTTTGTCGGTGCCGCGCAGGACCGCCACAATGTCCTCTTCAGCGAAGCAGTTGCCTGTCGGGTTGTTGGGGTTGCAGATGATGATCACCCGCGACTCCTCCCGGTTGGCGGCGGCGATCAGGCCGTCCACGTCAAGGCGGAAGGTTCCCTTCTCTTCGGTCAGGGGCACATCGATCACCTGACCGCCCATGTAGCGGGTGGCCATGGCGTACATGACAAAAGTGGGGTTGGAGATGACTGTCGCCAAGCCGGGGCCGCCGAAGGTCAGCAGGATGAGTTGGATGGCCTCGTCAGAACCGTTGCTGACGAGGATCTCGGCAGGCTCCCGTCCCGTGTAGGCGCTCAGGGCTTGGCGCAGGTCTTTCGCCTCCCCGTCAGGGTAACGGGAATAGGAATAGGCGGCGATGTCCTGTTGCAGCTTTTCCACATAGGACGCCGGCCAGGGGAAGGGGTTTTCGTTGGCGTCCACCTTGACCCCTTCCGGATAAACCTTGGCTTGGTAGGGCACGATGTCGCGGATGTCTTGCCGCACCCAGCGCAACGGATCATTCATGGGCGGACGTCCTTTCTCGTATATTTTCCGGTCAGATGCCGGCGCTCGGCAGCCGGTTGCTTGCTGCCGCTTTTAAGCCGACGGTTTCGCCTCGTCTCGTTCTCGCCTATTTCTCCAGCCGGACGGCGATGGCGTTGGCATGGGCGTCAAGCCCCTCCGCTTTCGCCAGGGCGATGATGTCCCGGGCGTCGAGGTCAAAGCGCGCCTTCGAGTAGGCGATGACACTCGTCTTTTTCTGGAAGGTGTCCACGTTCAGGGGCGAGTAGAACCGGGCGGTGCCACCCGTGGGCAGGACGTGGTTGGGGCCGGCGAAGTAATCGCCGACAGGCTCCGGCGAGTAGGGGCCGAGGAAGATGGCGCCGGCCTGGGTCAATTGGCCCAGGAGGGCGAAGGGCGTCTCCGTCAGCACCTCCAGGTGCTCCGGCGCGAAGCGGTTGGAGACCTGGCAGGCCTGTGCCAGATCATCGACGATGAAGATGGCGCCGTTGTCGCGCAAGGCCTGTTCCATGATCGCCCGCCGCGGCAGGGGAGCCAACTGGCGCTCGATCTCCGCCTCGACCGCCTCGGCCAGGGCAGCCGAGGGGGTGACGAGGACGGTCGCCGCCCGCACATCATGCTCCGCCTGGGAGAGGAAGTCGGCGGCCACATAAGCCGGCGACGCGCTCTCGTCGGCGATGACGAGAACCTCCGAGGGGCCGGCGAGCATATCGATGTCCACAGTCCCGTAGACCTGTTTCTTCGCCAGGGTGACATAGATGTTGCCGGGGCCGGTGATCTTGTCGACAGCCTTCAAGCCGACGCCGAAGGCCATGGCGGCCACAGCCTGGGCGCCGCCCATGCGGTAGATCTCGTCGACGCCAGCCTCTCTGGCCGCCACCAGCGAGTAGGGGTTGATCGACCCGTCCTTGCCGGGCGGCGTCGCCATCACCACCTGGGGCACGCCGGCCACCTTGGCGGTCACGGCGTTCATCAACACCGACGAGGGATAGGAAGCGAGACCGCCGGGAACGTAGACGCCGACCCGCTCGAGGGGTCGGATCAACTGGCCGAGCATGGTCCCGTCCGTCTCCGGCTCGATCCAGGAGGGCCGGAGCTGTTTTTGGTGGAAGCGACGGATGTTTTCACAGGCGCGGCGAAGGGCGGTGAGTACATCGGGATCGACCTGGCCGTAGGCCGCCTCGATCTCGTCGTCGCCGACGCGGAAGTTCGCCTCGTTCACCTCAGCGCCGTCAAAGCGCTTCGTGTATTCGAAGAGGGCTGATGTTCCCCGGCTGCGGACGTTGGCGACAACCTCGGCCACCCGCTCAGCCACCTGGGCATCGTCAAAGCTTTTTTTCTGAAGGTAGGCGTCGGCCTCGGCCGACGGATAACTGATCCGGCGCACCATCTTAATAGGTCACCTCTTTGTCCTTCACGAGGCTGCGCACCCGCTCGACGAGGGGCTGGATGCGCTTATGTTTCAGGCGGTAGGCCACCCGGTTGGCGATCAGGCGGGCCGTCGCCGTAAAGATATCTTCCACTGCCGTCAGGTTATTCTCTTTTAAAGTGCGTCCCGTCGAGACGATGTCGACGATCATGTCGGCCAGGCCGACGGCAGGCGCCAGTTCGATGTTGCCGTGGAGCTTGATGATCTCCACCTGCATCCCTTTTTCAGCGAAAAAGGTTTCCGCCACTTTGGGAAACTTGGTGGCCACGCGGCGGTAGTTGAACTGGGTCAGGTCGCGCCCTTTGGCCGATGCGTCCGGCAGCGCCACAACAAAACGGCAGAAACCGAAGCGCAGGTCGACCAGTTCCATGATGTCCTTGTCCTGCTCGACGATGGTGTCTTTGCCGACGATGCCAAAGTCGGCGGCGCCGTACTCGACAAAGGTGGGAATGTCGGTGGGGCGGCAGATGATGTACTTGACCCGGTCTTTTTCATTGTGGATGACCAGCTTCCGGCTGTTTTCCGACAGGCCCTTGGTGTTGAGACCGGCCTCCTGGAGCAGTTCGATGGCGTCGTCAAAGAGCTTGCCTTTCGGCAGCGCCACCGTGAGCATATCTTTCATCGTCCCTACCCCCCTATTGTTCCTGTGCCGGCGGACAGGTCGGCCCATTCGTCGCGGCCGGTTGCGCCCCCGCATCGCCAGCCCCCTGCCCGTCCTGGGCCGCTGCGGGCGGCTCCATCGGTGTCGCCGCTTCCGGCGTCTCTGCCGATGGGGCCATCAGGTTTCCGATCTCCGATAAGATCGGACCGTTCTCGCCTTCCCCGTCCTCCCCTTCAGCCTGGCCACAGGCGCAGGCTGGGAAGTAAAAGGACTGGGCGATGCCCCGAGCGGCCGCATATTGTTCCAGTTCCGCCTCGCAGCGGTTCATCAGGTCGATCTCCACGCTGAGACCGTTCTTGCGCATCCGCGCGGCCTCCGCCTGAATCTTGCCGGCGTTGTTGCCGCCAACGACCACGTCAGACACCGGCGCCGCTTTCGGCTCGCGGGAACGGTGCAATGCCAGGAGCACCCGATCCAAGCCCAGGGCAAACCCGGTGGCAGGGCAGTCAAAGCCGAACTGGCCGAGCAGGCTGTCGTAGCGGCCGCCGCCGCAGATGGGAAAGCCGAGGCCCACCGTGTAGCCTTCAAAGACGACGCCCGTGTAGTAATCAAAGCCGCGCAGGACGCCCAGGTCGATGGCCACATAGTCCTCGACACCGAAGTTCCGCAATCCTTCGTAGACGGCCCGCAGGTTTTCCAGGCCGCGGCGGGCGCGCTCATTGACGGCCAAGGGCAGCGCTTGGATCAGCACCTCACGGCCGCCGTGCAGCGTCGGCAGCTTGAGCAGCAGATCGGACTTCTCCTTATCGATGCCTGACGTAGCCAGGAGTTCCTCTAAACTGACGAAATCCTTCTTCGCCACCAGCGTGCGCACTCGCGCTTTCTGAGCGGCGTTGAGGGGCAGGTCCTCCATGACGCCGTTGAAGACCTCGATCTGGCCGAGGGAGATCTGAAAATCCTCGAGCCCAGAGGCGCGCAAGGCCTCGACGGCCATGGCGATCACCTCGGCGTCGGCGAGGGGGCCCGGCGCGCCGACCAGTTCGACGCCGGCCTGCGAGATCTCCCGCTGCCGTCCTGCCTGGGGCTCTTCATAGCGAAAGACATTGGCGGCGTAAAAGAGGCGCTGCGGAAAGGGGCACTGGCGCAGCCGCGTCGCCACCAGCCGGGCGATGGGCGTCGTCATCTCGGGACGCAAGGCCAGGATGCGCCCCTGGCGGTCAAAAAACTGGAAGAGCCGATCCCGTATCTCCTCCCCCGTGTCGAGGGCCAGCGTGTCCAGGTATTCCACGGTGGGCGTCGCCACCTCCTGGTAGCCCCAGGAGGAGAACAGCCTCACCCATTCATTTTCCAACAAGCGTTTTTCCCGGGCGTTGCCCGGTAAGAGGTCCCGCATCCCCGGCGGGATCTGCAGGAGGTTTCCCTCTTTGGCCATGGTTCCCATCCCCTTTTCTCCCTATCTCTATCGCTTAATTACTTTATCGCTTTAACTAGATGAAGTGAAAAAGTGACGGTACTAGCGTATCACGGGGCCTGGGGGCTGTCAACGCTTTTTTTCTCACGCAACCGCTGGAGAATCAGACGGTAGCCGTCGGCGCCGTAGATCAGGCAGCGCTTGACCCGGGAGATGGTGGCCGGGCTGGCGCCGGTCTTTTCGGCGATGTGGGTGTAGGTCGCATCTTGTTCCAGCATCTTGGCCACTTCCAGTCGCTGGGCGAGCGCTTTCATTTCTGCCACGGTGCAGATGTCTTCAAAAAAGCAGTAGCACTCATCTTCGTCCTTCAACTGCAGGATGGCCTCGAAGAGCCTGTCCAGTGCCGGATCCTTCAATTTCGATGTCGTCAAAGCAGAACACCCCTGCTCTCTCGGTACTATTCTTTCCGGCAAACATCCCTTGAGCGAACAGTGCCTCTCCGCTCTTCCCTCAACGCTGCTTGCTCTTTCCTTTTCATTGAACCGAATCCCACGTAGACTAATTCTTGTTATCGGCGCGCTTTTCCTTTTTTATGCTGAATTAGCATCGCATTTTTCGACACCGGAGTGACAGGAAACTTGAGACGGGATCCCCCTTCTGGTATACTAGTGACAATGATCTGAAAAATGCATCAATACGGCTCAGATAACAGCCTGACGGCAGGAGGCATTTGACGTGTACGTCTTTGGAATGTTTGCGAGCATCTGGCAGTGGCTGGTTGTTTTGGCGATCGTGTTGCTCTTCTTCGGCGCCAAGCGGTTGCCGGAGATCGGCAAAGGCCTCGGACAGAGCATCCGTGAGTTTAAAGAGGAAGTCACCCCGGAAAAAACGCCTGGCGACAAAGCCAAGCCGGTCGACGCCCATGTTGTCGACAGCGAGAAAAAAGAGTAGCCCGAGAGGCGAAACTGAGGTTACTGTGTTAAGGTTACAGGGCATTGGAGTACACTTTCAACGTAAAAAGCAGGCGTCGGCATTGCAGCCAGCGCCTGCTTTTGTATTGACGGCTTTCTCACCGTTCCCATTGGGGTTGACAGTTGTCGCCCCACAGATCACCCACAGCCAAGGTGAACCCATGCCAAAGGGGCGGCTGGATTGCCCCAGCCGCCCCTCAACTCTTGTAAACCTTCCTTACTCCAATCCGCCGGCCATCAGCACCGTCACCTGGTGGGCGGCGCTGACTGTCGGCTCGGCGTGGCCGATGCTGTTAAGGGTATAGACATCAAAGTGGCCATCCATACCGTTGCCTTTGATCCGGTCATAGTTGGGGCCGGCGCCGTAGTTGCCGCTGCGCCAGGATACGTTGGCCAGATAGGGGGCGCTGTCCACGCCGGCGTGAGGCATGCCGGCGACAGAGACAGCAAACTTGCGGCCGTCCACATAGAGGACGAAGGCCCGGCGGTTCCAGGTAAAGCCGCCGAAGATCTCTTTCATCGCTTGCGTATCGGCAGCAGTCAGCGTTTCCACATCGGCATGGTTGGCCCCCATGGTGCGCTGGATCATAAAGCTGCGTCCGGTGTCCAGGTCGACGAGTTTGCCCACCTTGCCGATGCTGAAGACATACTGCCCCTGGCTGAACCAGTCGAGCACCTCGCCATACTGCGGGCCCAGCACCGGCTGCGGGGCGATAGTGTGAACCGGGATTTTCAATACCTGGCCGACCTTGAGGTTGGACCCATCGCCCAGGCCGTTGACGGCGCAGAGTTCATCCTTTAGGATCCCGCTTTTCTCAGCGATCGTCCACACCGTATCGCCGCTGACGACGGTGTAGGACTTGTAGGTCAGCCTATCCCCGGAGGTATCGACAGGGATATTGGCGTCAAAGACATTGGCCGGCGTCGGCGCCGGGGTGATGGTTTGGTTGATACGGAGGACAGAGCGGTACACATAGCCGACACCAAAGCCGGACTGCACCTTGTACCAGTCGCCCGTTTTGCCGAGGACAGGGAGCGTCGTGCCCGGCTGGAGGTAGCCGAGTGCGGAGGCGCTGAAGCTGGGGCTGCTAAAGCAGGTGCCGGAACTGGACATGAAGGCCGTCACGGACACCGCCGGCGAGAGTTGGGGCTGGATCGACAGGTTCTGCCCTACATAGAGGGAGTCTGATGTCAATCCGTTCAAGGTCTGAATGGAGGCGATGGTCGTGCCGAACTTTTGGGAAATCCGCCAGAGCGTGTCTCCGCTCATGACCGCATAGGTGATCCGGCCGTTGACCGGCTTGTACACCTGCAGCAGATCTCCATTGGCCACGCTAACGAGTCCCAGGGTGTCACAGAGGAAGTCAGCGGGGATCATGAAGCGGTTGTTGGCCATGACCATGGGCGCCGGCGCGGTGATGTACTTCCCATTGAACGTGACCGTCGGGGAGTTGAGCAAAAAGACGGTTTCATCGTCGCCGGTTTTGAGCGTTCCCTGGTTTGTGGCCGCGTCGAAGGAAAAACTGCCGCCCAGGGCAACCGCCAGTTCCTTCGCCGGCACTTGCAGGACGCCTTGCTGGTTTACAGGGGCCACGTTGATGGTGAGGACCGTGTTATTGATGTAGACCTGTGGAACAGCCGCCTGGACGGGGGACATAAGGCTACCATTGAAGAGCGCTCCGACCGTGAGTCCGCCGATAAGCAACCATTTACGGATCCCTTGCGTCACTGCCACGTTGAACAACCACCTTTGCCTTGATTAAATTTTTTCAGGTAATCCCCGCCAATTCAACTGACATCAGATAACGTGAACGGACACACTGCGAAATCAGAATAACCCTATTTAAATATCACTAATTGATATGTATTTGAATAGCATAATCATTCGATGGGAACATAAAAAGAACGGGGGTCTCCCCCCGTTCTTTTAACACTTTTTTATGGGTCCCTTTTTTCTCTCGCGTCGTAGATTTGGCCGAACCTACGACGCTTCGATTTGGCGATTTATCACAGTTTCGGCAGGTTGTTCAAGCTTTTTGCCAGCGCCTCTTTTGAGTGGGGCACATCCTTGAGCCCGCCGGCCAGGTAGGCCTCGTAAGCGCCCAAGTCAAAGATGCCGTGTCCGGAGAGGCAGAAGAGGATCGTGCGAGCCTCGCCGGCCTCTTTGGCCGCCTTCGCCTCGGCGATGGCGCCGGCAATGGCGTGAGCCGATTCGGGGGCCGGGATGATCCCTTCGCTGCGGGCAAAGGCAAGGGCTGCTTCAAAGATGGCTGTCTGTCCATAGGCCTGCGCTTCGATCAAGCCGTCATGGTAGAGTTGGCTGACGAGCGGCGAATCGCCGTGGTAGCGAAGGCCGCCAGCGTGGAACCCTGGCGGCACGAAGTCATGACCGAGGGTGTACATCTTCGTCACCGGCGTCAGCTTGGCCAGATCGCCGAAGTCGTAGGCGAAGACCCCCTTGGTCAGTGTCGGGCAGGCGTCGGGCTCGACAGCGACGAGGCGCACCGGTTTGCCCTGGGAGCGATCGGCTAGGAAGGGAAAGGCGATGCCGGCAAAGTTGCTGCCGCCGCCACAGCAGCCCAGGACCACATCGGGGTATTCGTCGACCATGGCCAGTTGGGCCTTCGCCTCTTGACCGATGACGGTCTGGTGCAGGATGACATGGTTGAGCACGCTGCCAAGGGCGTAGTTGGTGTCCTCCCGGGATACGGCGTCCTCGACGGCCTCCGAGATGGCGATACCGAGGCTGCCGGGCGAATCAGGATTCATCTCCAGAACCTGGCGACCCGAGGAGGTGCGCATGGACGGCGACGGGATGACTTCGGCGCCGTAAACCTCCATGAAGGATTTGCGATAAGGCTTTTGATTATAGGAGACCTTCACCATATAGACGACACATTCCAGGCCGAAGAAGGTGCAGGCCAGCGACAGGGCGCTCCCCCACTGGCCGGCGCCGGTCTCCGTCGCCAGCCGCTTGATGCCGGCCGCTTTGTTGTAGTAGGCTTGCGGAAGGGCCGTGTTCAGCTTGTGGCTGCCGGCGGGGCTTGTCCCCTCGTACTTGTAGTAGATCTTCGCCGGCGTGTCGAGAAGCTTCTCCAGCGCTGTGGCGCGGTAGACCGGCGTGGGCCGCCACTGCTTGTACAGTTCGCGGACCTCGTCGGGGATCTCGATCCACCGGTCGGCGCTGACCTCCTGTTTGATCAGTTCCATCGGGAAAATCGACGTCAGATCAGCGGGTCCCAGAGGTTGCAGGGTGCCGGGATGAAGGGCCGGCTCGACGGGGTTCGGCATGTCAGCCTGCACATTGTACCAGGCGGTGGGGATGGATTTCTCGTCCAGCAGGATTTTGCGAATCGGTTCGCTCACGCTCGTCTCTCCTCTCCTCCTGTGAAACAGGGCTTCGGCTCATGGGATGATGTAGAATAACCACGGAATCATTGTACAAAGGGAGCCAATGAGGCGGCAAGCTATTTTTTCAGAATTAATAGACATATGGTTCAATTGCGTCAATTTAAACGAAATCACCATTCAAAGACGGCCACCCCTTCATAAGTTACGAAAAAGGCGACCTCACCGGATGGTAAGATCGCCTACCAGAGTTGATGGCTTCTTCGTCGCAGGATCTCGTTCTGGGAAGATTCGGAGACAGCAATCGCTGTTTCGATCCGCTCTTCGAGCAGTTCTTGGATATCAGCCGGAATGGTGATGCCGGAGCGTTGCACCCGTTTCATAAACAGCCGCGTATCCCAGGCCGATTGCTCGTAGCTGCGCTGGATTTCCAGCAGCAACGCCAGATCCTCCGCTTCACTCAGACCGGGAGCCTGATGACGTTCTTCAAAGAAAGCCCATCACCTCCGGCGTTAGGATGCCCAAACAGCGGCGCGCTTACATGCCTCACCGTTATTTGCAGGGCTCTCCCGTAAAGGCATCAATGGCGACATCTTTCCAGATCGGCTGATAGACCAGCATAGGCGCCGGCGCCACCTTGTCATAATAGCTGGGCCAGACATAGCGTTTTTGCAGCGTAACCTGTTTGAGGAACTCCCTCTTTGCCTTTTCCGCTGTGACAATCCCCTTCGCCTGCGGCAATGTCTCTCCCTTTTGGCCGGGCATTACATACTCACATATATTTCCGGTGACAGCGTCCACTGTCACCCTATAGTAGTAATAGTCGATAGGGATGCCGTCATGCAACTGCGTAAAACAATACTGATAGTCGCCGTTCGGCTGGTGTTCGAGCCGCTGCGTACCGGCCCAGTCCGGACGCGGTGTTTGGATGGTTCCCGATAGCTGGTACACCCCCCGTTCCGGACTCACCCTCTTGAAGAACTCTATTGCCTTCTGTCTCGCCTGCTCTTCCGGGATTGCCTTGGTCCTATCTCGATCTCGGTCTTGTTGAAGGCCAAATTGGGTAACTTGACCGGTTTTGGCGAATACGCTGAGATGCACCCGGCGCGACGAGGCGATTTCTTGATGATTCTTCTTCGCGCTCCAGGTAAAACTCAGCATCTGCTGCTCATCTCTATAACGACTTTGCCCATCGGCGACGAGATCTGACAGGTCTACACCCCAACTCTGAAGCAATCGACGGGCATCTTCCTGATTTTTCACCAGCACAGGGTTCCCACTGTTCTCTATGGTGACCTGCTGGTACTGGCGTTCTTCGGTTTCGTACATACGAACCGGTTCTCCCGTTACCGCGTCGATCGTCATTAAGTAATGCTCGGGAAAGTAGACAAGCTGCCCTTTGTCTGACGCGGGACGGGTCACGTCCTGCGGAGCGCCTCCTCCTTGCAGGCGATAAACCAATCGCATCGACTGCGCACGGTCATAAATCTCCCGCGCTTTCACAAGAGGGATCGCTTTGGCTCGGTCGGGAAAAAGGCTGACGTCGGGAAGCGGTTCGCTGTTGTAGCCCCAGATATGCCCTTCTCCGTCGATGGTGATCGCTATCCCTTTGGATTGTACAGGTACGCCCCTATACAAAGAGACAAAGGAAACAGCCATTTGTTTCACACCCGTCTGATCACCCATCGTGCTGACCTGTTCGTCCATCCGGTAGTGAGCTTTCCAACCGTCCATGACATGACTTAGAAATGCTGCCGCCCTTTCTTTCACCATGGTTTGGGATGGTTCCTTCTCGGCCTTCCAGTCAGGATTCAACACCCGAATGGACAACAACGAACCGGTTCGCGCATCGAAGATGACTCCGATACCGATTTCATCTCCGGCATCGTTGGCTTGAGCGAGGGAGAGCGACGACCGTTTGCTAAAGGCGTAGCAGAGGGCCGTTTTTTTCTGCTTTGTCCGAAATTCCGGAGGCAGCGAGACTACTCCTTTATAGGAGAGATGCAAGGCTTTAATCTCGGGGATGAATTCTTTAATCTCCTGCAGCGCTCTTTCGGCCGACCGTTCAACTTCCTTCGTAAGGGGATAGTCGGTCAGTTCGGTCGCTTCTTGGTTCTTCTCAGGCATGTAGACATATTCCATCGCAAAAGCGGCAGGGCTAATGAGGAGGTTGGCCGCCAACAGGAACGTGACAATTTTTAAACCACCTGTAATTCTCACCACATCTACTCCCTTGAATTTAATTCTATATATTTCAATATTTTCATTTCGATAGTTATTCGACAGTTTTTAACTCGATTCCTTCTAAGGCGTTTACCTCTTCGTTGGCATGTTTCACCTCTTTCTTGTGTTCATAAGCACAAGAAAGAGGTACGATTTGGGTCATACAGGCGAGGTGTGCTGAAACCTATCCTGGGCGATGACAAAGACGAGGAGGAAAAACGATGAATCACCTTATTCTCTATGCCCACCCGAACCCCAAAAGCTTCAACGCCGCTATTCTCGACACCACGGTGTCAAAACTGGAAAGCAAAGGCCATACCGTGGTGGTGCGAGACCTCTACAAAATGAATTTTAATCCCCTGCTGCAGGGTTCTGATTTCGAGTTGTTCCAGTCGGGCAAGAAACCGGCTGATGTTGAGCAAGAGCATGGTTACATCGGGAGCGCCGACGTCATCACGCTGATCTATCCCATTTGGTGGACCGGAATGCCGGCTATCTTAAAAGGGTACATTGAGCGGGTTTTCTGCTATGGATTTGCCTACCAGTATAGCGAAGAAGGGTTCCCCGTCGGTCTCCTGACAGGAAAAAAAGGATTTATCATAAACACCCAAGGAACGCCTTGTGAATTGTACGACTCGACAGGCATGACCGAGGCGTTGAAAAAAACTTCCGACACGGGCATTCTCGCCTTTTGCGGGCTCGAGTCGGTCGGTCATCTCTTCTTTGGCGCCGTGCCGACTGTCGACGACTCCGCTCGTCAAGCCATGCTGAAAGAGTTGAAGAGTACACTGACCGAATTATTTTAGTCGAACGAAAACGATGTAGAAGACGGCATACCCCTCGCTTTCAGCGATGGGGTATGCCGTCTTTCTTACTGCTCATCGGCGTTCCAATTGGGGTTGAAACGAAAAAACTGGGCTGGTCGATGTGCCGCATCGGTCTTTTTTTGATTCGTCTCGATCACCATCGGCGCAATCTTCCGGCGTAAGTCAGCTATGCCAATTTCCTTGCCTAAAATCAGTTCGTAGACCTGCTGGAGTTCCTCTAAAGTAAACCGTTCGGGCACAAGCTGAAAAGCGACATCTGTCCACTCGATTTTTTTCTTCAAATGGTCGATGGCGTAGAGGATGACGGCGGCGTGATCAAAGGCGATCCCGTCGCGCTCGATCACTTCTCTCTCAACGCTGACATATCGTCCCTGTACGGACTTTGTCACCTTCACCAGGGCCGAGACCTGATCGACATCGCTTTCCAGGCTCACCCGTTGAAGGCTCTCCATGACGTATCCCTTGTCCTGTTCTACCCTTTTTGCCAGTTCTTCTTTGGTTTTGACGACATACCACCGCGCATCGGAAGCGTCGTCTCCAGCCTCGACGCCGAGGTTCGATGAGTCGACAAGACTCACATAGGATGTGCTGATGATGCGTTTGCGCGGATCCCGTTTCGGATCGCCCCAGGTGTAGAGTTGTTCCAGGTATAGGCCTGCTACCTTCGTTTCTTCCTCCAATTCGCGTCTCGCCGCGTCATCAAGACTCTCCTGTTCCCCGACAAAGCCGCCGGGAAAGGCCACGTGGCCGATATAAGGGTGATCGGCCCGCTTGATCATGAGGAGTTTCAGTTCTTTTCCGGGGACTTTTCGTTCATTCTGTTCTGCTTCTGAAGTAACCGTAAAGACCAGCACATCGACGGTGACAGAGGGATTCTTATACTGATCGGGATTGTAGCGATCCAAGAACTCCGCTTCTGTCAACCCTGCTTTATTCCGTAGCGGAAAAGGATTCATCGCCGCCTCCCCAACCGGAATCCATGCCGTAAAAACTCGACGGCCTTGCCCAGCAGATCATCGGTCTGTTCCTGCTCGCTCGATTCACCAGGCTGCCCTGTTTGCAACTTACCCGACTCGTCAACGGGATAGGGCCGTGAGCCGTCACCGGCATCCCCTCTCAGTCTCGCCATCGAAGCATCGGGCAGTCCGGCGACAAAGTCAGATACATCGCGGCGAGATGGCCGTTCGTCCACATTAGGCTCTCCTCCGCCGCCTGCCATGGGCGACTGCCGCACCTGCCGCAACTCCTGGCGCATGCTCTCCTGTCCCTTTTGCAGCTCTTCCCGCAGGGCTTCCGAGTGCTCCAACTGGGCCCGGGTGATCTCCAACTCATCACGCAGGGATGTGAGCAGCGCTGGCGAGCAGGAATCGATGAGGTCGTGAAGCCCTTTGACTTCCCGCTGAAGGCGCTCCAACTCCTCTTTGATGAGCAGATCGTGAATCTCCTCGTAGAGGCGGGCCTTGCCGACAATCAACGCTTCCTCCGGCGACCGGGGGCGTCCTTCCGGCGGCGCGTCGAGTTCCTCCCGAAAACCCAGGCGCCCCTTCAACTCGCGGTTCTCCTGCTCGAGCAGGAAGAGAAACTCCGACAACTGTTCGCGCCGCTCCTCCGAGCGTCCCAGTTCCATCTCTGATGTAGACGCCTTCTGGCGCAGTTCCTCCAGCACCAGCGGTTCTGTCTCCTCTAGGCGGGCGAGCAGTCGCTTGTTTTCAGCCTCCAGGCGGTCCCGCTCCTCCTCGACGAGCATGCGGCGGAACTCCTCTTTCCGGCGGACCTTCTCCACCTCGGCGGCCACATCGGGCGGCGCCTCCGGCACGATGCCGCCGCCCTCCAGCAGGGATGCCTTGCGTTGCAGGTCGTCTCTTTCTTTTTCCAGGTCAAACAACTGGTTGAGGGCAACCCGCCGGCGCTCTTCAGAGCGCTTCAGTTCCCCCTCGATCTGGTCGAGGCGCTGTTCCAATTCTTCGACGCGCTGCGGACTGGCAGCGGCCAGCTGCGCCGTCAAGTCGCTGTTTTCCCTGCGCAAGCGGCTCAACTCGGAGGCGAAACGGGAACGATCCTTCTGGGTCTGATCCAGGACGGCCTCTTTCAGCCGCGTCGTCTCACGGGGTCCCTTCCAGATGGACCAGCAGCGGCTGACGATGCGCTGCACGGCCAGATGCGGGTTGTCCAGCCACTCGTCGACCCGCCAATAGCCGAAGGGCTTCACCTTGCAGTCGGGCTGGACGAGAATGGTGTACAGGCCGTTCTGAGCGAGCGCCCGCAGGACGGCCTGGTCGTCAAAGAGCAGAAAGTCATCGGCCTCCTGCTGGACGAGCAAAAGGAACTGTCCGCCGGCGCGAGCGGCCTTTGTAATGGCTGAGGCCACCTCATCGGCCTTGTTCATGTCAGCCGTATGCAACCGCAGTTGGAAACGGCGACCTTGCTGCAGTTGGTGGCGGAGTCCCAGCAGGGCCGCATCTTTTTCGCCGATCACCATGTGAACCCGCACCGACCCGCGCGCCGCGTCAACGGGCCACTCTCGCCGGGGCCGGCGCCCCAGCAGCCCTTCAGCTGCCATGCCTTTCGCCCGCAAGCGCCGCGGCATATCTCCGGCGGCGATCGGTTCAAGGTTTTTCACCTGCAGCCATTCGAGCCGCTTCCCTCGCTTGCTCGAAGGCCAGACGACGGGATGGCCCACGGCGGTGACGACCATGCCCGGCCGGAGGCGCGACGCCAGGTTCTCCGGCACCATCCAATACATGGTGCGGCCTTCCTCGTCCAGAACCGACCAGAGGCATGCCTGGCCGATGGGCATCCGTTCGGTCAGCAACTCGGCTTTGACCCGAAACTCCAGTCCGGCCAGGGCTTCTTTGGCTTCTTTCCCCAAGGTATGATTCAAGCCGTCAAAAAAGGCGCGGGCCGTAAAACGCTTCACCTGTTTTCGCTCACCTTTCTGCCGGTTTCCCTGATCAAGGCGCTATGTCTGCTGTTGCGCCTCGCGGTTTTACTCGGGCTTTCCCTGCGATCTTTCGCTCCTTCAGCCCCATCTGCTTCCTTGTCTTTTCCACATGGGGCCGGGCTTTCCCTGCCGGATAAAAAAACCACCTCTGTTTAGAGGCGGCTTGGCGCGCTCCTTCCTGCCACCAAAAAGGAAAGAGCGACACTGATGGCGGATCGGCGATCGGCTCATTTTTAGCTTCCGGGAAGGATCTCCTGAAGGGAGAGTTCCTTTTCGTGGCGCAAATGCACCAGGTAAGGGCTGACCACTTTGCGCCCGAAGGCGTCTTGGGTGACCAGCACAGTCGGTTGGAGGGGCGAGCTTTCCAAGAAGTCCACCACATACCCTTCGTCACCGGTGCTGAGGCGAACCCGCATGTGCAGCAGCAACTCCCGCAACCGTTCGATCAACACGCTGACGATATGCAAGTCAAGGTGACTCCTCGATTGCCGGCAAAGGATGTCGACGGCGTGCAACTGGTCCATGGAGGCGCGGTGGGGCCGTTCGGCCGTGAGCGCCGAAAACACGTCGGCGACGGCGACGACGCGAGCATAGAGATGAATCCGGGGATAGCGCAACCCCTGGGGATAGCCGGTCCCGTCGCAGTGCTCGTGATGCTGAAGGACGCAGTACAACTGGGCGTCCGTCAGATCCATGCCGGTCTCTTGAAAATATTTCACACCGAAGACGGGGTGCTTTTTGATCATCTCAAACTCTTTGCCATTGAGCGCGCTCTTTTTGTTGAGGACGCTGCGCGGGATATAGATCTTCCCCACATCGTGGAGGATCGCTCCGACGGCCAGTTCTTCCAGCTCCTGCCTTTCCATGCCGAGGTTAAGGCCGATCAGGATGGACAGCAGGCAGACATCGACAGAGTGGTGCAGGGTATAATCGTCAGCCTCCCACAACCGGTTCAACCGAAAGCCGACCTTCTCGTCGTGAATGACCGATGAAACGATATCGGCCGCCTGTTCCTGGACCGCCTTCTGATTGAAGACATGGCCTTCCCGGATGTCCAGGAAAACATCGCGCACCGTCTCGATCGCGGCGTGATAGAGATGAGCGGCTTCCTGATTTTTTTCCTGGAGCAGTTGGGCGGTCTCCTCGCCGTCCCCTTTCGCTTCAGGGGAACTCCGAGGTCTGGGAGCAGATGCTTTGTCGACGAGAAGACCAATTTCTTCCCATTTGCGAATTTGCGCAAAAAGCCGCTCGCTGACCTGGGTTCCCCGAGGAATCAAGAGGTGTCCCTGCAGGGAGTAGACATCCTGGCGCAGCACGTCGCCAACGCGGTACTGTTTTGATAACATCTCAACGAATCCCCCCAGAACGTGTCGATCGATCATCCTACCCTGTTTCCGATCTCTCGTTCTGTCACCGTTTTTCCATTTTATGCTTAGGGCAGAAATAGCGTCTTTTCCAATTTAAACAATCAAGAGATTTTTCACAATATTGTTTATTTCCATTAAAATCCGGATATCCCTGCTGAGACGCAAAAAAAAGCGCCGAAGTTTCAACACCGGCGCCGAAGGACTTAGATTCCTTATTCGGTATAGATTCCTTTCATGGACTCTGTCTGCTTGATTTACAGGGGTAGAGCCGCCCGCTACTCGTAACGAAGCGCCTCGATCGGATCCAGTTTGGCCGCCCGGTTGGCCGGGTAGAGGCTGAAGAAGATCCCGATCAGGCTGGAGACAGTGAAGGCCACGAGCAGCCCTGTCCAGGAAAAGGGGGCGTCGACACCGACAAAGTGGGCCAGCGCCCAACTGCCGCCGATGCCCACAAGGGCGCCGAGACTGCCGCCGAAGAGACAGAGGACGACGCCTTCCATCAAGAACTGAATGAGGATGTGCCGCCGCTCGGCGCCGAGCGCCTTGCGCAGGCCGATCTCCCTCGTCCGCTCTGTCACCGAGACGAGCATGATGTTCATGACGCCGATCCCGCCCACCAAGAGGGAGATGGCGGCCACACCGGAGAGGATGCCGGCGATGACGCCGGTCACCTTGTTCATATCCCCCATCGTTTCCTGGATGCTGTTGACACGGTAATGGTCTTTCGTGTGGTGGCGCCGGTTGAGCAGGCTTTTCGCCTTCTCCGTGGCGGCCGTGACGTCGCCCTCATCGCGGGTCGCCGCCTCGATGGAAAAAATGCGAGACCGGTCAAAGGCGAACTGAGCAAAGGTGATCGGCACGTAGGCTGTCAGATCCCGGCTTTGATCGAGGGCGAACTTATCCTGCTGATAGACGCCGATAATCGTGACCGTGCTGGCTTCTAACTTGACGGGCAGGCCCACCACATCGGTGTGGCCAAAGAGTTCTTTCGCCAGTTCCTTGCTGACAACGGCGACAGCCCGTGTGCCCGAGGCATCAGAGGCGTTGAGGGAACGCCCCTGGACGAGCTTCAGGTTTCGCTGGATGGAAAAGTAGGACTCGTTGACACCGTAAACAGAAGCCCGCTTTTTCGCTTTTTTCCCCTCAATGATGGTCTGAAACTGGTTCATCGGGCTGACATGGCTGAGTTCGGGAATCAGTTCCTTCAGGGCGGTCACATCTTCCATGGTGATGTCATCAATGTCGATGTCGGTGGTCTCATCGTTCCAATTCGGATAGATGGTGAAGGAAGTGGAACCGAACTTCTGGATCTGCTGCTTTAAGTAACTCTGTCCCGCCTCGCTGACGGTGATGACGGTGACCACCGCCGCAATGCCGATGACAAGCCCCAGGATCGTCAGGCCGGAGCGGAGTTTGTTGACACGGATCCCCTGCAAAGCGACCTTGAACAGTTCGAGGAGATTCATTCCGCCTCCCCCTTTCGCTGGGTGACGCGGCCGTCGCGGCAGGTGACCACCCTTTTGGCGTAGGCGGCGATGTCCGGTTCGTGGGTGATGATGATGATCGTCGTCCCCTCGGCGTTGAGTGCCTGGAAGATGTCCATGATTTCGATGCTGGTCTTGGAATCCAGGTTGCCTGTGGGCTCATCGGCCAGGAGGAGCAAGGGCCGGTTGACGAGCGCTCTGGCGATGGCAACGCGCTGTTTCTGTCCCCCTGACATTTCGTTGGGTTTGTGACGCATCCGCTCGGCCAAGCCGACACGAGTCAGCGCTTCTTCCGCCCGGCGGCGACGCTCCCTGGCGCCGAGACCGGCGTAGATCATGGGCAGTTCCACATTGGACAGCGCGTCGATGCGAGGCAGCAATTGAAAGTTTTGAAAGACAAAGCCGAGTTTTCCGTTGCGGATCCGGGCCAACTGACGGTCGTCAAGGGTCGCCACATCCAGGCCATCCAGGAGGTAGCGTCCCACCGTGGGGCGGTCCAGGCAGCCGAGGATGTTCATCAGCGTCGATTTGCCGGAGCCGGAAGGTCCCATGATGGCCAGGTAGTCGCCGGCATAGACGGATATGTTCACGTCTTTAAGAGCTTCCACGGCGACGGCGCCGGTCTGGTAGGTCTTGCCGACCCCTTCCAGGCACACGGAGGGGATCATCCCTTCACCCCCTGGCCGGGCGGGCGCACATTGGGCGGCAGGATCGTGACGGGCGTCCCCTCGAGCAAGTCCTCGGGCGGGTTCAGAATCAATTGATCACCGGCCTGAATGCCCGATTTCACTTCCACCATTATGTCGTTGGCCTTGCCGGTCACGACAGGACAGATGACGACCTTGCCATCGCGAACAACGAGGGCTTCTTTTCCGTTCCGTGATTCGCGAATCGCTTCATGGGGCGCCGTGAGCACCTGGGTCAGATGAGCCGCTTTGATGCGCAGATCCACATTGGTCCCCGGCCGGCCGACGCCCTCCGGGTTGTCCACTTCAACGGTGACGGGAACGGTCGTTTTTTCGGTCTGTTCTTTTTCCTTTGTCACCGCCTGAGGCGCGATGACCGTCACATTGCCGTTCAGTTGCTTGTCGCCCAGGGCCGGCCCGGTTACCTGAGCGGCCATGCCGATCCCGATCTGCGGGAGGTCAGCCTCACTGACATCGGCCTTGATCTTCAGCCGGTCGGTGCGACCGAGGACGGCGATCTTCGTCTCCGGCGCGATATAATCGCCGGGATCGACAGGGACCTCTAGGACCATGCCATCCATGGGCGCTTTGACGGCGCACTCATCAAGGTCGCGGGCCGCCGTCTCCCAATCCTGGCGTTTCAGCTGGATCTGGGCTTCTTTCAGTTTGATATCGGTCCCCAAGTCATTCGTCTCAATCGACTCAAGGTGCAGTTGATCGTTCCGGTATTGGGACGCCGAGTCCTCATAGGTATGTACAGCCTCATCGAGATCCTTTTTCGCGGCCGCGCCGCTGTCGAAGAGCGCCTGGGTGCGGTCGAGGTTCCTCTTGTTCAGTTCCATCTTCTTGCGGCTTTGCTCGGCTGTCTCTCGGGCTTTATCCCGCTCGTACAGGGCAGCCTGGCGGCTTTTGTCCAGGTTGAGTTGTTCCACTTGCAGGTTGACGCGGGCGTCCGATTCTTTGCGGCTCATGTCCTCTTTGTCGATCAGTGCCAGCACATCGCCGGCCTTGACCGTCTGTCCGGCTTCCACAAAGACCTTGACCAACTTACCTTTCACCCGAGCGGTGATGTTCTCCTTCGCATAGGGTTCGATTTTGCCGGAGACGACGACAGATACCTCCAAATCGCCTGCGGAAACCTCCCGTGCGCTCACGGGAACACCGGAGAGTTTTTGAGCCGGTCGCAGGGCCGCCCAGCCACCGCCTGCCACAGCGACGACCAGGATCCCTGCGATCAAGCGTTTGCGTGTCTTTCCGATTCCTTGCCAACGGGTTTTCAGTGACTGCAACAAGATGCCGATTCCTCTCTCTATTGATTTCTTTCTGGGCTTGATCAGCGACTCGAACATGTAGGAGCCGCTCCGTTGGAAGAGCCGCCCCTTCTCCTCCCTTGGGGTCGATCGATCACAGCGGAATCACCCGACGCGCCGCTGCCGCCGCCTCGTCGAGCACGTCTTTTTCGTCCATGGTCAACAGCCGTCGGTTGCCCATGACGACCTTGCCGTCGATCAGCACGGTGTCCACGTCAGCGCCGTTGGCGCCATAAGCCAGCAGGGCGCAAAGGTCGTTTTGCGGGAACAGGTGCGGTTTGTTCATGTCGATCAGGATGAGGTCAGCCCGCTTGCCCGGCTCAATCGTCCCGATTTGATGGTCCAGCCCCAGCGCCCGGGCGCCTTCGATGGTGGCCATGCGCAATACCTGGTACGCTGTCAGCGCCGTCGGATCGCCGGTGCGGTTTTTTTGGAGCCAGGCGGCCGCCTTGATCGTTTCAAAAAGATCGAGTGTCGTGGCGCTGCCCGCCCCGTCGGTGCCCAGGGCGACCGTGACGCCTTTGTCGCCCAGTTCGAGGACGGGCGCGACGCCACAGCCAAGCTTTAGGTTGCTGACCGGGTTATGGGAAATGCCGCCACGCAGCCCTTTCAGGAGGTGGATGTCGTCGCGGGACAGGTTGACGGCGTGGGCCAGCAGGACATGGTGTTCGGCGAACAATCCCAGATCAGCCAGGTAGCGGACAGGCGATTTGCCATAGCGATCAAACATCTGATCCACTTCCTCCACCGTCTCCGAGAGGTGGATATGGACGGCCGCCTGCAATTCCTTCGCCAGGGCCATGACGGCCTGCAACTTGTCGGGCGGGCAGGTGTAGGGGGCATGGGGACCGACCATGGCGGTGATCCGCCCGTCCGCTTGGCCATGCCAGTTGTCGAAGAGCCGGCGGGTGGCCTCCATGCGCCGCTCAGCTTGGTTGTCGATGAAAAGCAGCCCCTGGCAGAGGGAGGCCCGCATGCCCGAATCGCAGACGGCTCGGGCCACATCGTCCATGTAAAAGTACATGTCGGCAAAGGTCGTCGTGCCTGATTTGATCATCTCCGCCGCCGCCAGCATAGCGCCGGCGTACACGGCGTCGCCATCCAGTCGCTCCTCGGCGGGCCAGATCTTCTCGCTCAGCCACTCCATCAGGCGGAGGTCGTCGGAATAGCCGCGAAAGAGCGCCATCGCCGCATGGTTGTGGCAGTTAATCAATCCAGGCATGACGATCATTCCCGTCGCGTCGATGACGGTGACGGCGTCAGAGCAGTCAAGGGCTTGATTCTCGGCAACCATGCTATCGCTCGGGCGGATCGCCTGGATCAAGGAGCCTTCAATGCAGATATCCCCCTCCAGGATCTGCGGCGTCTCTGTCGCCATCGTCAAAATCCGCGCGTTTTTGATCAGGATTTGGTTCAACCGATGCGCCTCCCTTTCTCAGCTATTCACCACCAGAACGCTCCAGCCAAAAGCGCCCTAATCTTTAGACGCTTGAGCGAGCAATAAAGTTACAAAAAAGCGCCTCCTCCATCCTTTATTTCATCAAACTTGACTTAACGATTGCCCCACCTTAACTTAATTCTTCCTTAATTTTTCATTAAACTCTCCTTAGCTTCTCATCAACCGGTGGATCCGATCGGCATTTACCCAAAAAGCCCACAAAAATGCCCTCCCGCAACGCCCTGTTGATGATCATCGGACGAGGGGGAGGGCAGCTTTTTACTTTGCGATTAGCTCGGCGATCACTTTTCCGTTACTCCCGCCCTACCCACTCACGGCGCAGGGCGAAGATCTCGCGAAGCTCCCGCGTCGACAGTTCGGTCACCCAGGCCTCGCCGTTGCCGACGATGCTGTCGTTGAGGCCCTGTTTGCGTTCGAGCAGTTCGTCGATGCGTTCCTCCAGGGTGCCCAAGGTGATGAACTTGTGAACCTGCACATGACGGAGCTGACCGATCCGGTACGCGCGATCGGTCGCCTGGTTTTCGACGGCCGGATTCCACCAGCGATCGAAATGGAAGACATGGTTGGCCGCCGTCAGGTTCAAGCCGAAGCCGCCGGCCCGCAGGGAGAGGATGAGGATGGCAAAGTCATCGCGGGACTGGAACCGCTCGATCATATCATCGCGGCGGGCTTTCGGGACGCCGCCATGAAGAAACTCCGCCCGCTCGCCCAGTTCCTGCCTCATGCACACCTGAAGCAGCCGGCCCATCTCAACGTACTGGGTGAAGATGAGGCATCCATCGCCTTCCTGCCGCAGTTCCTCGATCATCTCCAGCAGGCGATCCACTTTGGCTGAACGCCGGCGAAAATCGCCGGGCGTTTTCTCCTTGAGCAGCAGGGCGGGATGGTCGCAGACCTGTTTCAGGCGAGTCAACGTCTTCAGGATCAACCCCCGCCGGGTTATCCCCGTCTCTTCGTCGATTCGCTCAAACAACTCGCCGATCACATTTTCATAGAGGGCCGCCTGCTCCAGCGTGAGGGGCAAGAATTCCTTCGACTCCTGTTTATCGGGCAGATCCGGTTCAATGGCAGGATCGCTCTTCACCCGGCGCAGGAGAAAGGGGCGGACCAGCCGGCGCACCTGTTCGGCCGCCGCCGCCTCCCCGTCCAGCCCGGCCGTATGGGCGAATTGGCGCAAAAACTCACTGGCGCCGCCGAGATAGCCGGGGTTGAGAAAATCCATAATCGACCAGAGTTCGGACAACCGGTTCTCCATCGGTGTTCCCGTCAGGGCGACACGGTGACGGGCGGTGAACTGCCGGACAGCCATCGATTGTTTCGTATACACGTTCTTGATATTCTGGGCTTCATCGAGGCAGAGACAGTCCCATCGCAGGGCGCCCAGATCCGATTCATCGAGGTGCGCCAATCCATACGTGGTGAGCGTCAGATCCGCCGCCGCCACGGCATGGGTGAGCGCTTCTCCCTTGGCCCGCTGAGGGCCATAGTGCAGGTAGACGCGCAGGGACGGCGCAAAGGCGGCCAGTTCCTTCTGCCAGTTGCCCAGCACCGAGGTGGGGCAGATCAGCAACGACGGGGTCGGCCTTCGGGATTGTGACGCTTGCTGCGATTCCGCCGCCTTGATCTGCAGCAGATAGGCGATCCACTGGATCGTCTTGCCGAGGCCCATATCATCGGCCAGGCAGCCGCCAAAGCCAAAGGGGCGCAAAAACCACAGCCAGGACAGGCCGGCGCGTTGGTACGACCGCAGGTGACCGCAAAAACCGGGCGGTTCTCCCAACAGCGGCCCCGCCGCCTGTTGGGTGAGTTGTCGCGCCATTTGGGCCAGCTGTTCGTTCAGTTCCACTTCAAGAGACAGCCGCTGAACCGAGTCTGTTTCCGCTTTGGCCGGATCGAAGGGGCTGAACGCAGCGCTGCCGTCAGCAACAGCGGTTTTGTCGAATGAATCATCGTCCGAAAGCCCATCCCCGGCAGCAGGATGAGAATAATGCAGCCGCAAGACTTCAGCGAGATCCATTTCCCCGCCTTTGCGGTTCATCACTTTGAGCGCCTGGCGAACCAGAGCCGGATCCAGTTGCACCCAACGACCACGGATGCGCAGCAGACGCCGGTTTTGGCGGGCCGCCTCGCGAAACTCGGCCTCGGTCAGTTCCGTCTCCCCTACGGCCAGTTTCCAATCGAAATGAACGAGGCTGTCCATGCCCACAAAAGAGGCTTCCGTCTCGCCCGGCATCGATCGCGAAACCGCTTTCAGGCGCAACCCTTTTTTCTTCAGATCCTCCCACCAGCGGGGCAGAAGGATCCGCTCACCGGCCTGAGCCAGGCGGAGGCTGTCCTCGGCGAGAAAGTTCCAGGCTTCCCCTTCGGTCAGTTCCGCCTTCAGCCTCGGCGCTTTCGGCGCCTGTCCGTCTCCCTCGCGCGAAGATTCGTCATCACGGCCCAACCGGGGCGCGACAGACAGCCATTTGCGCACCGATCGCCCGATCCGTTCGGCGTAGGGCTGCCACGGCGCCGGCAGGACAGGGGCAGCGTTGGCCTCTGCCAGCGCTACGGGGATCTCGATCACCCCGGTCGGATCGTCACGGTCAAAGAGGACGACCTGGAGGCGCCAGGCCTCATCCATCTCCGGCTCACGAAGACGCAGACTGACGACAAAAGGCGTCCGGTCCGCCCTCCAGCCGATCGCTTCCAACCAGTCGGCTTCATCGAGAAAAGGGCCCTCCCGTGGATAATCGGGATGCAGCATCGGACAATCGCTCACCAGTTGCTCCCACCGCAGGCGGGCGGTCAAGTCGTCGGAAATCTGCGCTTCCACGAGCAGACTCGTCCATTCACTCAGATCGGCGAGGGCGATTCCCGTCCCGCCACCGGAATCACCGGCAGCCAGATCAAGGCAGAGGCCTTTTTTTCCCTGTCGCCATGACCGGTAGTCTGGTTGCCACCGCTTTTCCGTCAACGCTTGATCGACTGCGGGGGCCAGACGCTGGAGCGCCCGAATCTCGGGAGACCAGTCCCAGTGAAAAAAGTCGCTGGCCGGCGGATTCAGCAAAAAATCCAAGGCCCTCTGCGGCGGCAAGACCAGCCCTATGACCCCCTCCCATTCCTCCACATCGACGAAAGAGCCGTAAAATGAAGGTCTATGGTCTGCAAAGAGGCGGAATTTCCACTCCTGCGCCCGGTCAAAGGGATCGTTGCCATAGTCAAAAGGGCGGTCTCCCCATAGAAAAAATCCCTTGCCAGGGATCCATCGGATAGATAGGTTCATCGCTTGCACCGGATCATCGCGAGATCAGCGTTCCTTTCCGCAACTCTTCCATCAAGGCTCGGAGACGGCCGAAGCGGCCCGTCAGTTCTGCCATAAAGCGTTCCCACTCGCCGCCGCGGCTCAGGCGCAGGTAAATCCGGTTCAGCCCTTTCAGCAGTTCCACCGCTTCCCGGTAGGCGACGCGGTTTTTCCGGCCGATGCAGCGCATGGCCTGCTGGTGATAGAGCGGCAGGAGCAGCGCCGGATCATGGGCTTCGACGAGGCGCAACACGTTGCCGTCGATCTCGTGAAAGTCGGTCCCGTGCTGGATCCATAACTGCGCCCAATCGCGGTAGAGCTTGCGCTCCACCAGGTAGTGGCTGTAAAGACGGCGGCTCCGGGGAAGCCACCGCCGGAGAACCTCGATAAACTCCTCCTGAACGCCACAGGTGTGGGCCACTTCATTCCAATAGAGGCAAAGGGACTCATAGCTGGCCGTGTCCGCTGTGGCCGCATAGGGCACGAGCCAGCGCAGCCAGGCAATCAGCCGTTCCCAGAGTCGAAAGCGACTCAGCCCTTCCAGGTAAAAGCGCAAATCCCGAACAATGGTGAAGCGCGCCTTTTCGCTCAGCCGATTGAGCCGCATCCGCGCCCCTTCATCGTCATCAGCGGCAATGGCGAAATGGGCGCGCGCCAAAATCGCTCGATCCCGCACAGCGGCCGGCGTAGACGCCTTTTCCAGGATCACGTCCAGCCGCTCCGCCTCTGCCTCCGCCCGTTCTGTGTCAAAGAGGCGCATCCAGAGCAGACGGAAGATATACAGCCAATCGACGCCCCATGTCGATGACGAGGATAGGTACTGCCAGCGAAGCGTCTCGGCAGCGGCGTCGATGATCGGAACGTCCGGCGCCACCCATCCCTTGTTGCCGATCTCCACGAGAGAAGCCGCCAGTTCTTCCGCAATCCCCTGAATAAAGTCTGTGGAATAAAAGCGCCCTTCCAGGCGGTTGGATTCTTCCATCCGACTGAGGAGATACAGGTGCCCATGCAGGCGGAGCCAGGCGACAGACGCCGGGGGCCAATGGGCGCTGCGGGCCACCACGGCCTCGATAAACCGGTCGTAACGCGACCAGGCCTCTGTCGACCCAAAGGCGAGTGCGTGATGGCCGCCTCTCCGAAAGGCCCGGTCAAATTCCTGTTGAAAAAAAGCCTGCCAGTCTTCGATCGGTCCCGTCGGTTTCAGCCGTCCCACAGGCCGTCGCGCCCGGGACGTCGCCGACAGAGACGGAGACGATGGACCCATCCCACATCCCCCCTTTCCCCGCGTGCCGGTTCCGTTTCAGTCATATCACTTTATGATAGCATATCCGGAAGGCGCAGATACACTTTTTGCGACGAATTATCGATGGCGACGGGAGCGCGGTGGAAAAGAACATTTCCCGAGAAACAAGGTAGGCAGGACTGGCCCGATGAACACCGAATCATGTATGGAAAAGCACCAACCCATCAATGAATCACGCCGAAAAAACGACTATAGGAGGGGTTCTCTTGTCCATACTGCCTGCCATCGTCCAACGGGAAAGCAAACGCGCCTATCTGCCGACGCCCGTGCCTGCCGAAATGGTGGCTGAACTGATCAACGCTTTTCGCTGGGCGCCGTCTTGCCGCAACTACCAACCCTGGCGGTTGATTGCCGTCCAGTCCCGCGAAGGCGTAGACAAGCTGGCGCCTTGTCTGGCCAAGGGGAACGAGTGGGCCGCTGCCGCGCCCCTCGCCATGATCGTCTATGCGAACCCGAAAGACGACGCCACCATCGATGAAAAACCCTATTACCTCTTCGACTGCGGCTTGGCGGTGCAGAACCTCCTGCTCCAGGCGACAGAACTGGGCCTGCGCAGCCATCCCACAGCCGGTTGGAGTGAACCGGCGATCCGCGCAGCCTTTGGCATCGGCGAAGAGGAGCGGGTCGTCTGTGTCGTCTTTCTCGGTTTTCCCGGGACGGAAGATTTGCTCGATCCCGAAACCAAAGCCAAGGACGCGGCGCCTCGCCACCGCAAACCAGCCGACACATGGGTGACTTTCGCCTAAGTCGGATCCAAAACAGCCCTACATAGGCCCCTCGCGGATTTCTCGCTGCTGACAATGGTCGGCAGCTTTTTTGTTTTTCGGACATTGGGTTCCCATGGAATCCTTCGAACGGAAAAGCTAGACGGCGCATTCGAACGTATGTTCGCATTGTTTTCCTCTCCTGACCGCTATCCAGGTTTGTCCAATTCCCACCTTCTTGGTAAGCTGTAACCGTAGCAGCTGCGAACACATGTTCGAAAGGAGGTGGTCAAGAATGGCCGTCAGCAAAAACCCTGTCAACGCCAGCCTGCGTTTGGTGACACAGACGGGTACCACTGCCAAAGGCGAACCTAAGTTTCAAAACCGGGACTTCAAAGGCTTGAAACCGTCGGCGACAGACGAAAACGTCTTCGCCGCCGCCGAAGCCCTGTCTGGTCTGATGAGTCTCCCCGTCAGCCGGATCGCCCGCGTCGACATGAACCAATTGGTGGAGGCCTAATCTCCCGCAGCGCTCGATGGTTCGATAAGCCCTGTTCGAGAAGAAAGGAGGTGATGAAAGATGGCTTCCAAAGAGACGCTGGAACTGGTCTTCACCAACCAACTGGGCCGGGAAGTAGTCCTGCGGGTCAAGGATCCAAAATCGGATCTTACCTCGGCCCAGGTGACGGCAGCGATGGACCGAATCATCGCCACGAACATCTTCACTACCACGGGCGGCGACCTGATCAACAAAAAAGACGTCCGACTCGTCTCATCCAATGTGCAAGACCTGTGGAACCCCTAAGCAGTAGCCCCCTCCTTTCGACGCTGTTTCAAAATGACCCCGTTACACTCGCCGTCCACGCCTGACATAACGGAGGTGTGCACGTGGAGGCCCTTCTCCAATCCGTCGCCAACGTGGGTTTTCCTGTAGCCCTTGCCGCCTACTTACTGGTTCGCATGGAAGGGAGACTGGAAGCGCTCACCGGCGCCATCAGCGAGTTGGCCAAGATGGTGGAAATCCTCAAGGAACAGGTCTGACCGGCCTCTCATACGTCCCTATTCGCCCTCCTTTCGCCTTGCGCGACAGGAGGGCTTTTCCGTTTCCCATTAAAGTGCATCCCGACGCAAATGAAAATGTTTCTCATTTATTTAAGCTCGCCTATGCTTCCGTCTGAGCGAGCTATTTGGAAATAAACGCCGGAGAATGGCTGTCATTTCAATTGACAATGATTTTCATTCTCTGTTAAATTTCAACGTAGTGAAGCGGCACAGCGATCCGCTTCGGGGCTTCGGACGAAGGGAGATGACACGTTTGGGCTTATTCCAGGGCTGGTTTACTCCAAAAACAGGGCCTGATTCGGAGCCAGTTGAACCAGTGACCATTTACCGGGATCGCCCCCCGGCATGGCTGAATGAAGAGATGGAACGATTGACGGCTCAGGTTCAGGAAGCGTTGCGCAGCAGCGGCGATTTGATTACCGCAGGCGAGGAAGCGCAACAGCAGGTTGCTGAGGCGAACGAAACGGCCTTATGCAGCCAAGGAATGGTGGACGAATTAAATCGCCATGTCCAAACTGCCCTTTCCGAGGTGAGCGAGGCGCGCAATTCCCTCAATCAATCGAGGCATCTCGCTGTCGACGGTGCGGATAGGCTGCATAAAGCCGGGCAAGAACTTACAACTATTCATAGCCGTGTTCAAGAAGCGGCGGCGATTACAACCGATCTTCAAGATCATGCCCTTCAACTGAACGGCATGATCTCGGCCATCGACATCATCGCCGGTCAGACGAAACTGCTCGCATTAAACGCCACCATCGAGGCAGCCCGCGCCGGCGAAGCCGGACGGGGCTTCTCTGTTGTCGCCGAAGAGGTGGGCAAACTGGCGTCCAAGAGCCGCGAGACGGCGCAACAGGTGTCGGCGGCGTTGCGACAGATCCAGCAGAACTCCTTCCATGCCGCTCAGGTCATGTTCGAGGGCTCCCAAGGTATTCACCAGGGGCTCACATCTGTCAACCAGGTGCAAGCGACGCTGCATTCTGTCGTCGAACAAGTCGCCAGTTCCGTCGGCCGATTGGAGCGTTCCCACGAAAACGTGCAGTCTCTCGATTTGGGCATCGGCGCTGTGCAGCAGATCGCCCAGGAGGTGGCCGAGGTGATCGCTCGCTGCGCCCACACGCTGGGAGATTCGATAAACGTCTCCCAACTTCAGGGTCAGGTGATGGAACAACTCCTGCAAATGCTGCTTGATGTCCAATCGCGCTGCCAGCATTGTCCGATTCATACCAAAGGGGATGAACAAAATGCGCTCTCCGCTTAGCAGCGTCAACCAGGGTCGGCGGGTGATCGTTTGTCAGATTGAGGGGTGTCCCAAAACCAAACGCCATCTCGAAGAGATGGGCCTCATTCCCGGGACGGCGATCTCCGTCTGCCAGACCAGCAACGGCCCGGTGGTGGTGGAAGTGCGGGGCAGCAAGATCATGCTGGGAAAAGGCCTGGCAGATAACATCAATGTGATACATTGCGCGGAAAGGGAGGTCGACCGGTGAAAACCCTCAAAGATATCAAGCCGGGTCAATCGGCAGTCGTCGACAAAGTGATGGTCACAGGAACCGCCAAGGGTCGTCTGATGGCCATGGGCGTCTTGAAAGGCGCCACGATCCGAGTGGTGAAAGTCGCCCCGCTGGGTGATCCCATCGAAGTGCAAATCCGGGGATACAACCTCTCCTTCCGCAAAGCGGAAGCCGAGCAAATCATGGTCATATAGGAGGGATGCAACGTTATGTCTGCCATCACCATTGCCCTCGCCGGCAACCCGAACACCGGAAAAACCACCTTGTTTAACGCCCTCACCGGCGCCCACCAGCATATCGGCAACTGGCCCGGCGTCACCGTGGAAAAAGCCATCGGCCAGCTGAAAAAAGAGGATAAAACCTTTACCATTGTCGACTTGCCTGGTACATACAGCATCAGCGCTTATTCCCTGGAAGAAAAAATTGTCGCCGATTATCTGCAAAAAGAAAAACCGGATGTGGTCGTCAATGTGGTCGACGCCTCCAACCTGGAGCGAAACCTCTATCTGACGATGCAGTTGATCGAAGCAGGCGCACCTCTGATGATCGCCTTGAACATGGTCGATGACGCCAAACAAAAAGGCATGCAGATCGATATCGAATCCCTCAGTCGATGCCTTGGCGTCCCCATCGTGCCCACCGTGGCGTCGCGCAAAGAAGGGTTAAAAGACCTGGTGGAACGCTTCAGCCCGGCCATCGCCACCGCCAAAGCACAGCAGGCTCCTGCCCTGTCCGATTACCTGGCCCTTGCCGAATCCCTGCGGACAGCCAACGATGAAGACAGCCTGATTGAAGGGCGGTACCACTTCATCTCTCAGGTATTGGAGCAATCGGTGCGCATCGATGGCCCCCAGGAGGAGTCCTTCAGCAACACCCTCGACAACATCTTGACCCATCGCGTGCTCGGCATCCCCATCTTTTTGGGCATTATGTATCTCATGTTTGAAATCGCCTTTTCCTGGATCGGCAAACCGTTGCAAGACTTACTTGATGATTGGATCAGCGGTCCCGTCAGCGATTTTGTCTCTGAATCCCTCGTCTCTCTCGGCGTCGCCGACTGGCTGCAGTCCCTCGTCGTCGACGGGATCATCGCCGGTGTGGGCAGCGTCCTTGCCTTCGTCCCCCTGATCTTCACGCTCTTTTTGTTTATCTCTATCCTCGACGGTTCCGGCTATATGGCTCGCGTCGCCTTCATCATGGATCAGGCCATGCGCAAAATCGGTCTCTCCGGCAAGGCCTTCATGCCCATGCTGATCGGTTTCGGTTGCTCCGTCCCCGCCATCATGGGCGCCCGCGTCCTCGATTCAGAGCGTGACCGCCGCGTTGCCGCCCTGATCGCGCCGCTCATGTCTTGCAGCGCCCGGTTGCCCATCTACGCCTTGTTCACAGCTCTGTTTTTTACGGAAAACGAGACACTGATCATCTTCTCCCTCTATGTGCTGGGCATCGCACTGGCGATTTTGATGGGTATACTCTTCAAGAAAACCATCTTAAAAGGGGAATCGGAACCCTTTGTCATGGAACTCCCCCCCTATCGCCTCCCTGCCTTGCACACGGTTTTGATCCAGACCTGGGAAAAGGGCAAGGGCTTCCTGATCAAAGCCGGCACGATCATCTTCAGCATGTCCGTCGTGCTCTGGTTCTTGAGCAACTACAATTTTGACGGACCGGCAGAAATGCAGGACAGCTTCCTCGCCGCCATCGGCGGCTTCATCGCACCGCTCTTCACCTTCCACGGTTTCGGCTCCTGGGAAGCCGGCGTGGCCGTACTCACGGGGATCCTGGCCAAGGAAGCAGTCGTTTCCACCCTCGGCATTGTCTACGGTATCGGCGAACTGTCGGGAGACGCCGTCGATGCGGCAACTCAATTGATGCCGGTGGCCCAGGTCCACTTCACCGCCCTGTCCGCCTATGCCTTCATGGTCTTTACCCTCATCTATACGCCCTGCATGGCCGCCATGGCCACACTGAAAAAAGAGCTCGGTTCCTGGAAATGGACCCTGCTGGGCGCCGTTTATCCCCTGGTCCTGGCCTGGCTGGTGTCGCTTGTCGTCTATCAGGTCGGTCTGTTGCTCGGATTTGGAGGTTAATGTTTTATGTTTAGTGGATTGGAGGTTAGTTGGCTAGAGGTTCGTGGGTTAGTGTGATCTTGGGGTTCGGTAAGGAGGGAGTAGCATGGAGATCATCACCGCTTTTCTGACAACAGCGATCCTTGCCCTCGCCATCGGATGGCTGACAGTCCGTGGTTTTTACCGGGAAGCGCAAAACCTGAAAAAAGGCACCTGCGACTGCGCCTCAGGAGGTTGTGGAGGCACCGGGGGTTGTGGAGGCTGCAGCGGAAATTGCGGTTGCAGCAGCGCCGAAGCCGCGATGGAACCTGCACTGAAGAAAACGCCGTGACGGCGAAAAGCAAGGCCCCCACAGATTTAACATCGCTGTCTTGGCTGTAAAATAGGTGATATACAAGTACACCGCTTTCGGGCTTCATTAGACCTGAAAGCGGTGTTTTCTTTATGTTTGGTACCACGCATTCGGACAATCGTTACGGTTCTGAAACTAGATCATCCACAGCGCCGCTATGATCGGACCAACTACTGGGACGCAACCAGTTAAGAAGCATTTGGAATCGTCATATCGACTGTTGGATCAACTGGATGATCAACTCATCGAAATGGCTCGGTGGTTGTTCATCTCCTATGATCAATTGGATCGTTTAGTGCTCAGCTATGCCAGCTTGGCATAGTTTAAAATCGTTCTGATGGCAGGGGCAACGTTCCCGAGATCTATCTCTATGGATTTCAGTTAAAACGAAGAGGCGGCATTAAACGACCGAAATAATAACATAGATAGAAAAACGTCATTCCGGGGTTCTGATCACAACCCGGAATGACGTTTTTCTATTCATTTTTGAAGATCCTCGACCAAGGTTAGAATAAACTGTCTACTGAGGGATTAGGACATCCAAATACGTCTTCACTGACTTCCTCCGCCTGCAATCTCATGACGATTCTGCCGATCGCCGCGCACGGTGTCTGCTGTCTGCCGGTACGTAAAATCCGGATTCACCGCTTCGACGAAGGCGCCGATCCAAAACTGATACAATCGCTTCATAAACGCCTCATCCACGCCTGCTTTCCGCCAGTTCCCCTCTTGCAGGCAGATCGTCGTCTCCCAACAGACCTTGTCGCTGCCGTTTTCAGTGACCATGTCAGCCTGGTCGCAGGGCATGCCGTTGAGCAGGTAGTTGTTCAGCAGCTTGTAGACCTGATCGGCGCCGTTGACAGGGGTGACGCTTTCTTCTGCCGCCTTTTGACCGCAGGCTGCGCCATGTTCGCGAAAGGCGCTCTCCACGGCTTCCCGTCCACCTTCGCCGCAGGTCTCGATGAGCGCCTTGATCAGCGCCGCTTCCCGCGTCTCGGCGATGGTGATCTGCCGCTGGAGCCAGCCATGAATGTTTCCTTGGTCGATCAGCGTTTCCAAGGCCACATCGGGCAGGGGTTCCCCGTAGGTCTGCCAGGCCTGGGCGCGCAGCTCTTCCGCCGTATCACTGCACAGAGCCGCCGCTTTCTCATAGACCCATTGTTCACGCTCCACCACTCGGCGGATCTTGTTGTACAGCCAGTAATGAATCGGTCCCAAAAATGCGCTCATCGTTGCGCCTCCTCTTTTTTGTTTCTCCCTTATTTTCCTTGATTTGTAATGCAATTGTTGAGGGCTTGCAGCAGTGTTTCAAGATCGATGCCGTGAATCTCCGCTGCTTTCGCGATCGGCTCTCCCTTGGCCGAGGGGCATCCGAGACAGCCCATGCCGAAGGAGCGGAGCAAGGGAATGGTTTCCGGATACAGTTGGATGATGTCGTTGACAACGCTCTCCCTTTCGATCGGTTGGCCTGGCGCCAGCGACCCTTGCGGGATAGCGCTTTCGCTTTCACTTACCCCTTGGGAACCATGCCCCGCTTCGCGGACAGTCTCTCTATTGAAGCCACTCTCTGCTTCGCATTCATTCGCTGTTTTTTGTTGACTCTCTGCTTCATAAAGCGCCAGCACTTCTGTCGAAAAACGCTCCCAGCCGATGCGGTCGATGAAGGCGCCAAGCCGCTCGATCTCCCCGTGCTGCTGGTAGTAGCGGACGATAACGGCGACCAGGGACAGCACCTCTTCGTAGGTCAGGTCGGCGCGCAACTTCTGCGCCAACCGGGGATGGGCGCCGCAGCTGCCGCCCACGTAGACGTCCCAACCGCTGTCCGTGCCGAGAAGGCCGATGTCTTTGATATGGACTTCGGCACAGGAGTTTTGGCAGCCGGCCACGCCGATCTTCATGCGCGAGGGCATCTCTTTTTTGTGGTACAGACGATCCAGTTCGAGACCTAACTTGATGCTGTCTTGTTTCCCCCGCTTGCAAAAAGCGATGCCCGGGCAGATCTTGATGCTGCGCACACAGTTGGCAAATCCCATGGCTGGTTGCATCCCTAAGTCTGCCCAGACATGTTCCACCTCTTCCGCCTTCAGCCCGGTGATCATGATCCGTTGGGCCGAGGTCAGCTTCAGCACGCCGCCGTACTTTTCGGCCACGTCGGCATATTTGCGCAGGATCTCCGGTTTGACGAATCCCCCCGGCAGGTGAGGGGTTATGGCATAGGTCCGCTTCCCGTTGCGGATTTTCTGCAGATTAGCGCCTGTTGGGATCACATGGATCCCCTCCTTCCCAAAATCCAAGCCTGTTCTTTGATTTAATTATAAGTTACTTAGTAAGTTATTTATGTGATCGAAGTCATACTTTTATTTTCTTGATGGAAATTTCGTGAGTTGCGCCGATGACACATTCTCGTTGTCAAAGGAAAAAGCCGCAGTTGGCTCTTGCCACTGCGGCCGGAACGGAAATTCGATTTTGTTCAACCACTCCCGTTGATTTGTTCAAACGGCGTCCACAGCGGATCAACTTCCGGAGATCTTCTAGAAGAAACCGAGCGGGTTTTCGCTGTAGCTGACGAGCAGGTTTTTCGTCTGTTGATAGTGGTTCAGCATCATCTTGTGGGTCTCCCGGCCGATGCCGGACTGTTTATAACCGCCAAAGGCCGCATGGGCGGGATAAATGTGATAGCAGTTCACCCAGACTCGGCCGGCCTTGATGCCGCGCCCGATCCGGTAGGCGGTGCTGGCGTCTCTCGTCCAGATGCCGGCGCCGAGACCATAGGGGGTGTCATTGGCGATTTCCAACGCCTCCGCCTTGTCTTTGAAAGTCGTGACCGAGAGAACCGGCCCGAAGATCTCTTCCTGGAAGATGCGCATTTTGTTATGACCCTGAAAAACCGTCGGCTGGATGTAATAGCCTCGCGCCAGATCGCCAGTGAGGTGGTTGCGGTCACCGCCACAGAGCAAGGCAGCGCCTTCTGCTTTGCCCAGATGAATGTAAGATAAGATTTTTTCCAACTGTTCAGCCGACGCTTGCGCGCCGATCATCGTATCCGTGTCAAGAGGGTTGCCCTGTTTGATCGCCTGAAGTCGCGCCATCGCCCGCTCCATAAACCGTTCATAGATGGACTCCTGGATCAACGCCCGTGAGGGGCAGGTGCACACCTCGCCCTGATTCAGGGCAAACATGACGAGCCCTTCCACCGCTTTATCCAAAAAGGTGTCATCGTCGGCGCAGACATCCTCGAAGAAGATGTTGGGCGACTTGCCGCCCAGTTCCAGGGTGACCGGGACGATGTTTTCGGCGGCATACTGCATGATCAAGCGGCCTGTCGTCGTCTCTCCCGTAAAGGCGATCTTGGCGATGCGAGGGCTCGACGCCAGGGGTTTTCCGGCTTCCAGTCCAAAACCGTTGACGACGTTCAGAACGCCGGGCGGCAGCAGGTCCTGAATGAGTTCCACCAGGCACAGGATCGATGTCGGCGTGTGTTCAGCCGGTTTCAAGACGACACAATTGCCGGCGGCTAGGGCAGGGGCCAGTTTCCATGCTGCCATCAGGATAGGAAAGTTCCAGGGGATGATCTGTCCGACCACCCCCAGGGGCTCATGAAAATGATAGGCGATCGTGTGATCGTCAATCTCGGAGATCGTGCCTTCCTGGGCGCGAATGCAACCGGCGAAATAACGGAAATGATCGATGGCCAGGGGGATATCGGCGGCAAGCGTTTCCCTAACGGGCTTGCCGTTCTCCCAGGTCTCGACGATGGCGAGCTTTTCCAGGTTTTGTTCCATCCGGTCGGCGATCCTCAACAGCAGGTTGGCCCGTTCCGTCACCGAGGCGCGCCCCCATTTTTCTGCCGCATTGTGGGCGGCGTCAAGGGCCAATTCTATATCCTCGGCATTGGAGCGAGGAACACGGCAGTAGACTTCTCCGGTGACGGGCGAGATGTTGTTAAAATACTCCCCATTGACAGGCGGCACCCACTGCCCGCCGATATAGTTCTCATACTGCGCCTTGAAGGTCACCTTGCTGTCCGGCTGTCCCGGGAAAGCGTAAATCACTTGGATACCGCCTTTCGCTCTGTTCTCCAGCCCTCGCTGGGTCTGGGTTGGCTAAATTATCAGGGAAAAGGCGCATTAATGTCAATACTATTCTGAATATTCCCATATCTTATATTTCCCAGAGACGAGAGGAACCCGCAGGGCCTCTATTCCCCTGCGGGTTCCTCTCGTCTCTGTTCCACGATCACCTTGATCACGTTTTTTCCGGGCTGAGCGACGGTCGGCCATCTGAGGGAATCAGATCTTTCCGGCGAAAGACGCCGAGCACCAGACCGGTGGCGACCAGGTTGATCAGCAGTTGAGAACCGCCGTAACTGATGAAGGGCAGCGCAACATAATAGCCTGGCGCAAGGCCGCTTCCGTTGAGCATATTCCAGAGCAGGCCAAAACCGATGATGCCTGTGAAGCCATGGATGAGATTGCGCCCGAAGGGTTCCTTGATGACTCGAGCAGTGGCCGCCATCCGATAGAGCAGCATCAAAACCGTAACCAGGAATATTGCGCCAAAGACCCAGCCAAAGGTGTAGACCATATAGGGAAAGATCATGTCAGTATGAACTTCAGGAAGCCAGTGAGCCGGAAAGGTAAATCCTTGCCCCCACCATCCGGCGGAAGCGATGGTTTCATGGATCTGCACATGCAACCACCCTGCGCCTTTCGGATCGGCATATGGATTTAGGAAGGTGAACATTCGCTTCATCCGGTAGGGTTCTGACAAGAGGAATAGAGCAAAGAAGCCGCCAAAGGCTGATGCCATACCCAGCCACTGGTATCGTTTTGCCCCTGACAGTGTCATCAATAGGAAAAAGGCAACCAGATAAAGTAGGAAAGCGCCCTTATCGAAATTCATGTAGTAGATCACTAAAGGAAGCATCAGCAGACCAAAAGCCTTGGCAACGCCGACAGTGTCCCAGGTCCACTTGCAAAACAACCCGGCCAAGGCGACGGTCAGCAAATAGGGGCTGATTCCGATGAAGTCGATCTGGACCATCCCCAGGCTGACGAAGGTCTTCCCGTTCACTTGGACGCCAGTGAAATGCGACAGCACCAACACCAGGATAACGATGCCGTAAATCCGACCTGCATGCTTCTTGAGCTTTCGATAATCGTAGTAGTACAAGCAGGTCGCCAATGCCGTTCCGATAAAGAGCCAGAGCAGGGATTTTTGAAAGAGGGCGGCAAAATGGCCTAACAACCCCTGGGCTTGGATTGAATAAATCGTGAGCATACCGATGCTCACAATCAAGGCGACGAGCCCAAAGAGTCCCCACTCTGTTCTCGGTTGATGGGTCTTATGTAGCTGCTTGCCCACGACGACGGCGTCGCCCATCTGTCGGAGCGCCTTCTGAATGGCCGCTTGCTCGCTTTCTCCCTCGGCGACTTGTTCCTCCACAAGAGATTCAATATGGCTGAGTAATTCCAACTGGATCTGTTCATGGACTTCCCGGTAGCGGACATGGGCGCAGACCGCGTCCAGATAGGCAGTCACTTCGGCTTGTTTCTCCAAGTTCATAGGATCCCCTCCCCAATGATCCGGTTGACAGAGGAACTGAACAGGTTCCACTCGGCGCGCTTTTCTCTCAGCCGCCTCTTGCCCGCTCCGGTGATCCGGTAGTACTTCCTCCGCCGCGCCCCCTCTTCCCCCATCCAGAAGGCCTCGACCAATCCTTCCGATTCAAGGGCGTGCAGGATCGGGTAGAGTGTGCCTTCTTTGAAGGCGAAGATACCGTCAGAGAGCTTCTCCATCTCCTTGATCATCTCATAGCCGTACATGGGCTGTCGATCGAGCAACGACAGGACCAGGGTGACGGTGCTTCCCTTGAGCAGTTCTTTGTTGACTTGCATGGGTTTCACGCTCCTTTCAGATCACCTTGCGTCGCGCGATGATGCTGTGTTCAATATGTTTTTGTCCGATGCATCTTATTGCTATACATCGCATTACTATGTATTAGCATATCGATTTTTCGCTCATTGTCAAGCAGAGACTCCCAATATTTTAAACGAAAAAAGCCATGGCATTGCCACGGCTCTCGTCGGTCTCCCACTCTGATCATTTGGTTCCCCTTTTGGCAAAATAGTCGCCGGCGCTTTGCACCAGCTGCACCAGCACGATCAACGCGACGACGGTGATCAGCATGATATCTGTTTCATAGCGGTAATAACCGAACCGGATGGCCAAATCACCGACGCCACCGCCGCCAACAATGCCGGCCATGGCCGAATAGCCGATCAGACTGACGGCTGTCACGGTGAGCCCACGCACCAGTCCGGGAAAGCTCTCCGAGAGCAGGACGTCTTTGATGATCATCCAGGGCGGCGCTCCCATGGCGTCTGCCGCTTCCAGCACGCCGCGATCCACTTCCCACAGCGACGATTGCACCAACCGGGCGTAGAAGGCGATGGCCGCCACCGAAAGGGGCACCGAGGCGGCGATGGGACCGATGGTGGTTCCAATCAAACGCTGTGTGATCGGGAGCAGCAAGACCAGCAAGATCACAAAGGGTGTCGAACGGATGACATTGACAGCAAAACCGCCCAGGAGATTCACGAGCCGGTTTTCAGCAAACAATCCCTTTTCGGTGATATACAGCAACAGTCCCAGCGGTATGCCGACAACGACGGATAGGGCCATGGAAATCCCCACCATGTACGACGTTTCGGCCAGCGCTTTGATCAGATCGGCCGAAATCCCTTGCCAATTAAGGTTTCCCATAGGCCACCTCCACCCGGTGCGCTTTGGTGCGAATATGGGCGATCGCCCTCGAAATATCTGCTGCCGCGCCTCGAACCGTCACGAGGAGAACGCCTAACGGCTGGTCTCCGATATATTCGATCTTTCCATGCAGGATATTGATATCCACTTGAAAGTTCTGGGCTGTATCGGATATGACGGGATGCTCCGCATGATCGCCGCAGTAGACGATCTTCCAAATCGGGCCTGGCGCCTGCTGCAACAACCGTTCAGGGAGTCCGAAATCGTAGGAGTGATGGACCAATTGCCGCGTAAACGGATGCCGGGGATTGGCGAAGATCTCGAGAACACTCTCCATTTCTACAACCACGCCGCCGCTCATCACTGCCACGCGGTCACAGATTTTTTTCACGACAGCCATCTCATGGGTGATCAAGACGATGGTGATGCCCAACCGGCGGTTGATCTCCTTCAACAGTTCGAGGATGGCGTTCGTCGTTTCCAAGTCGAGCGCTGATGTCGGTTCATCGCACAAGAGGACTTTGGGATGGTTGGCCAGCGCCCGGGCGATCCCCACCCGTTGTTTTTGACCACCGCTCAGTTGGGCCGGATAGGCGTCCGCCTTGCCCCTAAGCCCTACCAGTTCGAGCAATTCGGAGACTCGTTTTTGGATCTCCGCTTTCGGCGCTCCGGCAACCCGCATGGCGAAAGCGATGTTGTCATAGATCGTCTTGGTCTGGATCAGGTTGAATTGCTGAAATATCATTCCCATCTGCAGGCGGATCCGGCGCAGTTCCTCGCCGGCAAAACCGGTGATATCGACACCGTCGATGCGGATCTGACCTTGTGTCGGGCGCTGCAGCAGATTGATGGTGCGGAGCAGGGTGCTTTTCCCTGCTCCGCTGGCGCCGACGATGCCAAAAATCTCTCCCTTGCGAATCTGAAGGGATACATCCTTGACGGCATGCACCTCCGATCCAGCCCCGGCAAAGGTGACGCTCACCTGTTGAATATCAATCATGGTCACGTAACATTCCACTTCGTTCGATACCAGTCCGGTTTTTGGAAGGCATTGAAGATGCCCGCAGGGTCTTCAATCACCTTTCTGAAAGCATCCGACTCTACGGCCTCTTTGATGTCTTTGACAAAGGGTTTATCGAGATCCTCTGTTCGAACCGCCACCAGATTTTTCAGATCATCAGCCAGTTCCTCTTTGATGACGGCTGAAGAAAGGGAGAGCCCTGCGGCGATGGCGTAGTTGCCATTGACAACAGACAATGCGACGCTGTCGAGCGTGCGGGGAAGCTGCGCCGCTTCGACGGGAGAAATCTTCAGCCCGTAGGGGTTTTGATCGATGTCTTTTTCAGAGGCTTTGGCCGGGTCGATGTCCTTTTTGATGGTGAGCAGCCCGTGTTTGTCGAGCAGCCGCAAGGCCCGCGCCAGGTTGGTCGGATCGTTGGCCAAGGTGACTTCATCGCCCGGTTTCAGCGCCGCTTTCAGTTCCTGGTCATTGGCGGCTTTGATTTTATGGGAATAGATGCCTAGTCCGGCCGTGGGGACGGAGACAAGGGGCGACAGCTTCAGGCCCTTGTCGGCCGAGAATTTCTCCAGGTATGGCCGGTGCTGATAGAGGTTCGCGTCCAACTCTTTATTGGCGAGGGCGAGGTTGGGCTGCACATAGTCGCTGAACTCTTTGACTTCGACGGTGTACCCTTTCTTCTCCAGGCTGGGCTGGATGGCCTTTTTGATCATATCGCCATAGGGGCCCGGCGCGACGCCGAAGACGAGCTTCTTCTGAGGGTCGGCGGCAGTGTTTCCGGACGAAGAGGACGAGGGCGCCGAGGAAGAGCAACCAGCCAGCGTGCCTGCCAGCGCAAAGATAAGCAATGCGGAAACCAAACGCAACCATTTTTTCATCCCGATTACCTCCTTAGATGATTCATTGAGATTCATTGGGGATAGACCGCAAATGCGGCATGCGGGGGAGACGCTTTTTTCTTCGTGATCCTGCTGTTAGAGACAGTTCCAGTGCCGTCGTATGTAGGACCACCGTTCATCCCGCTCTCGCTCCACTTCCTCGACTTCCTTTTCCAGCAGATGTCTAAATCGCCCCTGTTTCTTGAGGTAGTCCGAGATAGGCGTGAACTGTTGCGGCGTTTTGGTCAGGGCATACCTCCCCTTTTCATACTCTGCCAGGACCCATAAACCACAGTCGACAGCTTCCCGAGCGATGGCCAGCGTCTGATCCGTGGCGATTCCCCATCCTGTCGGGCAGGGGGCCAAGACATGAATGTAGGCGGTTCCCTCTACGGCAGCAGCGCGCTGGATCTTGTTCAGAAAGTCCTGGATGTGTCCGATGCTGGTCGTTGCCGCGTAGGTGATGCCATGGGCGGTCACGATATCGAACATGTTTTTCTTGCGATTGCCGGCGCCGCGGGACATTGCGCCAGCGGGCGTGGTTGTCGTATGGGCGCCAAAGGGCGTCAAGCCGCTCTTCTGGGTTCCCGTGTTCATGTAGGCTTCATTGTCGTAACAGACATAGATGATCTTTTCGTTGCGGTCAATGGCGCCCGATAGGGCCTGAATGCCGATATCGGCCGTTCCCCCATCGCCGGCGAATCCGATCAGGTGAACATCGTTCAGCCCCTGCGCGCGGGCGGCGGCAGCCATCCCGGAGAGCATCGAGGCAGTTCCCGCAAAGGTGGAGATCATGGCGTTGATGCCGAAGGCCATTTGCGGGTAGATAAAGCCGACGGCAGACATGCATCCCGCCGGCAGCACGGCATAGGTTCGTTCCCCCAGCACCTTAAGGGCGAGCCGGACGGCCAGCGCGCCGCCGCAACCGGCGCAGGCCTTGTGGCCGAAGAAAAACTCCTGTTCCGTCAATGTGCGCGCATTGACAGGTTTCGCCGCTGCTTTGCTCACTGGTTCAGTCATCGGTCATCACCCCCAGATGGATAAACTCAACCCGCTGAAAGGGTCGACCATCGGCAGCCGAAGCCAAGCGGAGGAACATAGTCTCAATGTCTTCTTTGCGAATGTCCCGCCCGCCTAAGCCGGCGATGAAGTTCAAGGTGGGCGGCACTTGGCCATTGCCGGCGAGGGCGGAGTTGACATTGGTGTAGACAGCGCCTTCATAGCCGAAGGAGATGTCCCGATCCAGGATGCCCACGGCGCGAGCGTTGCGGGCCACAGCCGCGATCTCTTCCCGTGGAAAGGGCCGCATGAAGCGGATCTTTACCAACCCCACCTTTTCTCCTTGTTCCCGCAGCGCGTCGACAACTCGGCGAGCGGTGCCGCTGACAGAGCCCAGGGTGATCAAGATCAACTCGGCGTCGTCACAGCGGTAGGCCTCCATCAGCCCGCCATAGGGGCGCCCAAAATGCTCGCCAAAGGATCGGTCGACCTGGTCGATGACACAGCGGGCCGCTTCGGCTCCCTGGTGCTGCTGGTACTTGAACGCCATATTATCAGCCGGCGTCGAACTAAAACCCATGTTCAGCGGTTTAGCGAGATCCATCTTGATCGCCGGCGCGAAGGATGGCAAAAAAGCGTCCACCGCCGCCTGCGAGGGAACCCGGATCGGCTCGTATGTATGGGTGACGGTGAAGCCGTCGAGATTCACCATCACCGGTGTCAGCACCTGTTCGTTTTCGGCGATGGCATAGGCCTGAAGGATCATGTCGAGGGCCTCCTGGGCATCCTCCACATAGACCTGGAGCCACCCCGAATCAAGCAGCGATAGAGAATCGCGGTGATCGCCGTAGATGCTCCAGGGCAGGGCGACCGACCGGTTGGCGTTCATCATCACGATGGGAAAGCGTCCGCCACTGGCGTAATGGAGACACTCCGCCATGTACAGAAGGCCCTGTGACGAGGTGGCCGTAAAGGTGCGGCTGCCGAAGGCGCTGGCGCCCATGGCCGCCGACAAGGCCGAGTGTTCCGACTCGACGAGGATAAACTGGGCCTGCAGCGTCCCTTCCCCCACCATTTCAGACAGGCGTTCCATCGCCACGGTCTGCGGGGTGATGGGATAGGCCGTGATCACCTGAGGACAGGCAAGACGGGCGCCGATCGCGACGGCTTCATTGCCAGAGACAAACTGTTTAACTTGCGCCATCATCACTCATCCCTGCCCATCTGGATCGCTTGGAGCGGACACTCGCTGGCGCAAATTCCACAGCCTTTGCAAAAGTCTTTATCCAATCGAACCGCCTTTTCTGACCGGTAAAGGGCGCCTTCGGGACAGGCCAGGTAACAGCGCAGGCAATTCACGCATCGGGCCCCGTTAATTTCAGGTGTTTCCAGGCGCCAGCCGGCGGCGTTGTCAACGAGATGGCCGGCTTGAAAATGGGGACCGCAGGGATAGTCACGGATATGCACAGGTCGAGGAAAAGGCCGGATGTGCGGTCTCCTCATGGTCTCACCTTCTTGCAGGCCATGGTCAAGGCGTTGACGTTCCCGGCGACTTGGGCCGGCTTCATCTCATGGCGGATCCCCTGGATCGCCGCCTCAAGGGAGATGATCCCCGAGAGACCCACCAAGGCCCCCAGCATGGCTGTATTGACGATCGGCTTTCCGATCCAGTTGCGGGCGATAGCCAATGCATTGATAGCGCTCGCTTTCCGATTGGCGCGCCTATACTCGTCAGGGGCGTCGGCGGAGGCCTTCTCGAACCACTGTGTCGGATCGGTGGCATTGACCAGCACCGTTCCGCCGGGCTTCAGATCCTGCCACAATTGGGGCTTCCACAAGGTTTCATCGAGCACCACCAGGTAATCACAACGGGTGACTTCACTGCGGTCTGTGATTTTTTGATCAGCGATCCGGGTGAAGGCCGAGACAGGAGCCCCTCGCCGTTCCGGTCCGAAAGAGGGAAAGGCCTGGGCATATTTGTTCTCAAACAGCGCCGCCGAGAGGCCGAGCAGCCGAGCCGCCGTAAAGGCCCCTTGCCCGCCTCGGCCCAACCATCGAACTTCAATCATCGGCCACACTCCCTTAGACGGAGCAAACGGCGACCGGCTTCTTCCAGCGTTTCCTTCCGTTTGGCGAAATGAAAGCGGATCCACTGTTGAACGGGTTCTCGGAAGAAACTCGATCCCGGCACAGCGGCCACCCCGATTTCCCTGGCCAGCCACTGACAAAAGGTCTCATCGTCGGCGTGGCCAAAGGGGGAAATATCGACCATGACGTAATAGGCTCCCTGTGGCGCCGTGTAGGTCAACCCTGTCTGGTCAAGATAGGACAGGAAGGTGTCACGTTTTTCCCGGTACCCCTCCAGCAGTTGCCGGTAATATTCCTGGGGAAAACCCAGCGCCGTAACCGCCGCTTCCTGAAGGGGCGCCGCCGCGCCGACGGTCAGAAAATCATGGATCTTCCGCGCGCCGTCAATCAGATGAGGCGGCGCGATGACATAGCCAAGACGCCAGCCGGTAATGGCGTAGGTTTTCGACAGGGAACTGCAGGAAAGGGTGCGCTCGAACATCCCCGGCAATGCGGCGAAGTAGGAGTGTTCATGGGGCTCATAGACGATGTGTTCATAGACCTCGTCGGTGATCACGTAGGTGTCAAACTCATCGGCCAAGCGGGCGATCACCTCCAGTTCCTCCCGGTGAAACACTTTGCCGCTGGGGTTAGCGGGGTTGCACAGAATCAGCGCTTTCGGTTTCTGGGCAAAGGCGCGGCGCAGTTCCGCTTCATCGAAATGGTACTCCGGCGGGCGGAGGGGAACGTAAATGGGATCGGCGCCTGTGAGGATGGTGTCGGCCACGTAGTTCTCATAGAAGGGGGAAAAGACGATCACCTTGTCCCTCGGGTCGCAGACGGTCATCATGGCCACCATCATGGCTTCGGTGCTGCCGCAGGTGACGACGATGTTCTTTTCCGGATCGATCGGGATGTTCATGAAGTGAGACTGCTTTTTGGCTAAGGCCTCGCGAAAATTGGGCGCTCCCCAGGTGACGGCATACTGGTGGGGTCCTTCATAGGTCACCCGCTCCAAGGCTTGCAATAATGCTTGCGGCGGGTCAAAATCGGGAAAGCCCTGGGACAGGTTGATCGCGCCGTGGGCTTGAGCCACCCTTGTCATCCGCCGGATCACCGATTCGCCAAAAAACTGAAGTCGATTGCTCGGTTGCGGCATCGCAGGATTTCCTTTCTACGGAGTTTTCTTAACCGGTTGTTCATTGTAGCGATTTGACTCACGGCGATTGACCTACCGTTATTCGTTGCGCAAGTCGACAACCCGCTTCGCTTTGTGGGTCGACCGGGGCAAGCTGTTAGGCGGAAGCACATCGATTTGCGCCGGGCGAACGCCCAGGCGGCTTTTGATCCCGTGACTCAGTCTGTCGGCCAACACCCCCACCGGCGCCTGCGGCGATCGGCTTTCCACCTCTAAACGGAACTTGGATAGATGGTTCTCCCTGTATAGGGTGATGCGATACTCCCCATTGAGTTCACTCAAGTTGCGCACAGCATACTCGATGTCACTGGGGAAGATGTTGACCCCGGAAACGATGAACATGTCGTCGATCCGCCCGAGAATTCGGATCCGACTATGGGTGCGCCCGCAGGCGCAGGGCTCCGACAGCCGCGTCACGATATCGCCGGTGCGGAAGCGGATCATGGGACGAGCCCGTTTGCGCAGCGTCGTCAACACCATCTCACCAGCTTCTCCCGGCGGAACGGGCTGCTGGGTCTGCGGATCGAGCACCTCCAGTAGGATTTGGTCTTCCACCAGATGCAGCCCATCGCGGGCCTCGCACATGCCCGCACAGGCGCCGTAAATATCGGATATGCCGTAAAAATCATAGATCTCAGCGTCCCACAGTTCTTCGATGGCTCGCCGGGTAGCCGGAATGGAGCCACCCGGCTCTCCAGCTACGATGATCCGGCGGATGCTCAAATCCTTGGCAGGATCCAACCCGTGCTTTTTCGCCGTCTCACCCAAATACCAGGCGTAGGACGGTGTGGTCCAGGTTACTGTCGGTTGCAATTCTTTCATGATATGTAACAACCGTTCCGAGGGAATGGCGCCCGCCCAGATGCATAGGGCGCCTAACTTTTGGGCGCCGATCACGTCCGGTCCACCCACAAAAAGGGTGAAGTTCAAGGCATGGACGTAGCGATCGCGCGGACGTATCCCCGCCGCCCAGAACAAGCGCGCCTGGGCCTCCTGAAAGTCGTCGAAGTCCTCAGCGGTGAAGGGACTCAAGGTGGCCATCCCCGTGGAACCGCTCGACGCGGAGACATATACCACCTCTTCTTCCGGCACAGCCAGCATATCGCCAAGAAGAGGCGCCTTGGCCTGACGTTCACGCTCCACCTGCTTATTGGTAAAGGGAAAGCGCTGCAAATCCTCCAGGGTTTTGAGTTGAGAGGGCAGGACTCCCGCCTTGTCAAAGGCTTCCCGGTAGTACGGGGATTTGACGTAGGCCCACTCTAGGTGCTGACGTAGCTGCCGCAATTGAACCATTTCCAACTCGTTGCGAGATAAGGTCTCGATCGACTTATCCCAGTACCGTCTCTCACTCAAAAAAATCCCACATCCTTCTTCGTTTGTTTTGAAAAAGAAAAAGACCCGTCGCAGTTCTCTCTTCCCCCAAAAAGGGGCGGAGAAACACGACAGGCCTTCAGTCTTTCTGATCAGCCAACGGCTATTTATACACCGGATTAATTCACACTATTTCGGTGTGTGTTTGTGTATATCGAATTGTAGATCCTCAATAAATCTTTGTCAATACTCCCAGTCGTATTTTCTTACTCCGCTCCTTCGTCCGCTCGCGAAAGCAACTCCCGGTAGGGTCTATAGCAAGCCAGCACCGCCGGATCGGCCAGCACGTCAGCGTTGGCCGGCGGTTGACCGCGCAGCAGGTTTCGCACGGCCAGTTCCACCTTTTTGCCGTTGATGGTATAGGGGATCTGGGGGATCTGAAAAATCCGATAGGGGACGTGACGGGGGCTCCCCTCCCGGCGCAAGGCTTCACTGATCGTTTTCCTCATCCCATCGGTCAGCGGGACGTCCGCCTCCGTTTTCACAAAGAGGATGATGCGCTCATCGTTGTTCCAGTGATGTCCGACAGCGAGCGCATCGGCGATACCAGGCAGCTTTTCCACGATGCGATAGATCTCCGCCGTGCCGATGCGCACACCGCCGGGATTCAAGGTGGCGTCTGAGCGCCCGAAGATGATGACGCTATCCCTCTCGGTGATCTCTAGATAGTCGCCATGGCGCCAGACATTTGGGTAGATGTTGAAATAGGCGGCCTGAAACCTCTGTCCATCGGGATCGTTCCAGAATCCAACGGGCATGGAGGGAAAGGGGGATCGACAGACCAACTCCCCTTTTTCCCTGTAGACCGCCTTGCCCTCCGGGCTGTAAGCGGCCATATCCATCCCAAGTCCGATGCACTGGATCTCGCCGGCGTAGACGGACAAGGTGGGATTCCCGAGGGCGAAGCAAGAAATGATGTCGGTCCCACCCGAGATGGAGGACAGGCAGATATCTGTGCCGACGTTCCGGTAGACATAATGAAAGCTGTCCGGGGAAAGGGGGGAACCTGTTGATAAGATGGTTTTCAGCCGTTGCAACGAAAAGGTTTGCCGCGGCGACAAGCCTTCTCCTTCGATCGCAGCGATGTATTTGGCGCTGACACCCAGAATGGAGACGCCCTCTTCATCGGCGATCTGCCAGAGATGATCGGGACGACGGTGAAAGGGCGAGCCGTCATAGAGGAGGATTGTGGCCCCGACAGCGAGTGCGCTGATCAGCCAGTTCCACATCATCCAGCCGCAGGTGGTGAAATAGAAGATGACATCGTCTCGCTTCAGGTCTGTGTGCAGGCAAAGCTCTTTCAGGTGCTGGATCAGCGTGCCGGCGGCGCTGTGGACGATGGCTTTCGGCGCGCCGGTGGTGCCGGAAGAATAGAGGATATAGACGGGGTGATCAGGCGGCAGCTGTGCAAAAGCGAAGGAATCTCTTTCTGCGACGGGAGGTGCTGCATTCAGACGATGACCCTTCGCGCCGGTACCGCCGAGGGACGGCTCTGAACCGTTACTCCGGTCGGCAACGCCGCAAACGGCATCGCCAAGGGAACTGGGTGCATTTCCCCGGAGAAAATCAGCGTATCGGATCCCTTGCGGAAGCACGGTTATGTCGGTCCGAGTCTCTCCACCAGTCTCCCCATAGGGGATGAGTATCACCAGTTCAATCGATGGAATGCGCTCAGCCAGATGGACCACTCGCTCCAAGCATTCGTGCCAGCGTCCGTTATAATGATACCCGTCGACAGCGAAGAGTATCTTTGGTTCGATCTGGCCGAAACGGTCTGCGGCGGCGCGCACGCCAAAATCGGGCGATGCCGAAGACCAGATGGCGCCTATAGCGGTCGTTGCCGCCATGGCGATGACCGTTTCGATCAGGTTGGGCAGATAGCCGGCGATGCGGTCTCCCGGTCGAACGCCAAAATCACGTAATCGCTCCGCCAACCGAGTGGCCCTTTCGTAAAGCGCCTGATAGGTGAGCGTTCGCCTTTCACCGACCTCGTTGCGAAAGACCAGAGCGGTCCCCTCATGGCGATGGCGAAGCAGATTTTCCGCGAAGTTCAACCGGGCGCCGGGAAACCAGCGCGCCGCCCCCATCACCTCCTCATTTTCAACAACCCTTGCATAGGGCTGAGAGGCGACAATCCCGAAATGCTCCCATAACAGACCCCAGAACTCGCTCTTTTGTTCTACAGACCAGCGATGCAGTTCGGCGTATGTTTTGAAAGACCGCCCCGTTCGTCGGCGGGCGAACTCGATGAAAGCCGTCATATTGGACTGGCTGATTCGCTGGGGACTCGGTTGCCAAAGGGGCGCGCCGATCATGCCGTTTCCACCTTGTCGGCCTCGGTCAGCCCCAGTTCGTGGATGTATAAGTCTTTGAGTTTATATTTTTGTATTTTGCCGGATGCAGTCATGGGGTACTTGTCGACAAAACGGATGTACCGGGGGATTTTATGTTTTGATATTTTTCCCAGGCAGAAAGCGCGAAGTTCTTCTTCGGTCATCGTCTGGCCGTCTTTGACGATGACGCAGGCGAGCGTCTCCTCGCCGTATTTCCTATCGGGCACACCGACGACCTGCACATCGCGGATCTTCGGATGGCTGTAGAGGAATTCTTCGATCTCGCGAGGATAGATGTTTTCGCCGCCGCGGATGATCATGTCCTTCGCCCGTCCGGTGATCTTGTAGTAGCCGTCACTGTCGCAGACGGCCAGATCGCCCGTGTGCAGCCACCCTTCTGCGTCGATGGCGACGGCGGTCGCCTCGGGATTTTTGTAGTAGCCTTGCATGGCGCCAAAACCGCGGGCGCAGAGTTCACCCTGCATGCCGGGGGGCGCTATCTCGCCGGTGGCCGGATCGACGATTCGCGCCTCCACACCGGGCAAGACTTTGCCTACCGTCGTCACGCGCCGCTCCAAAGGATCATCCGTCGTCGTCTGGGTGATGACCGGTGAAAATTCCGTCAACCCATAGGCGATGGTGATCTCCCTGGCGCCCATCTGGTTGACCACCTGGCGCATCACCTCGATGGGACAGGGCGAACCGGCCATGATCCCGGTGCGCAGCGACGACAGGTCATACTGGGCGAAATCAGGATGGGCCAGTTCGGCGATGAACATGGTCGGAACGCCGTAGAGGGCCGTGCAGCGCTCCTGATGGACCGCTTCCAGGGCCGCTTTCGGCTCAAAAGTCTCGAGGGGAACCATGGCGGCGCCCTTCACCACGCAGGCGAGGGAACTCATGACACAGCCGAAACAGTGAAAAAGGGGCACGGGAAAGCAGATCCGATCCTGTTCGGTCAGTTTTTGGCTATCGGCGACGGCCTTGGCGTTGTTGACGATGTTGAAGTGGCTTAACATAACGCCTTTGGGGAATCCCGTCGTGCCTGATGTGTACTGCATGTTGATCGTCTCATTCCAGTGAAGCGATCCCTGGCGCTCCGCCAAAGCGGCATCGGCGATTCCCTCACCCATCTTCAATAGATCGTTCCAACTGAACATCCCCGGATGGGTCGCTTCCGGATCGCGTCCGATGAAGACGACGTTGCGCAACAACGGCAAGCGGAAGCTCTTGAGCGCCCCCGGTTCACTTGACCGGAGTTCGGGGCAGATGTCGTACATCGTCTCCGTGTAGCTGTTGTCGCGGATGCCGTCGATCAAAAAGAGGGTCGTCGAATCAGACTGGCGCAAGAGGTACTCCAGCTCATAAGCCCGGTAGTTGGTGTTCACGGTGACCAATACGGCGCCCATCTTGGCGCTGCCAAACTGGACATACAGCCATTCCGGATAGTTGGTGGCCCAGATGGCCACATTTTCCCCCTTTTTCACGCCCAAGGCCATCAATGCCTTGGCCACCTGATCAGCCTTCTCTTTAAACTGCCGGTAGTTGAGACGTATCTTCCGGTAATCGGTATAAATCAGGGCGTCCCGCTCGGCAAACCGGGTTGCCGTCTGATCCAGCAACGTCCCGATGGTGTGGCGCAACAACTCTGCCATGACCATCCCCCTCATTCGATCGGCTTTTTTATCTGCCTCGATCGGATATTCTTTCTCTCAATGAGTTCCCCATCGATTACTCCTCGGTGACCCGCTCACTCGCTCTATCCGAAGCCGCTGCATGATTGGAGAAGCCAGCACCTACCGTTTGGGGCGAATGACGTACGGGTCCGCAACAAAGCACGTTTGCCCGGAGTCGTCGTCCCATCACCTCTTCCACCTCGACGCCCAGGTCACACAACCCTGCCAGGTCGATCGCCGTGTCGACGCCCATCTCCTGCAGCATGGCGACAAGGTCTTCTGTGCAGGTGTTGCCGCCATGGCCGGCCTGGCTGGGCGGAGCGCCGGTTCGCGCTTGCCCGCCCATCGCCCCGAGGGAACTGTCCAGGTAGACAAACCCTTTGAGCAGCGCCATGAGGTTGTTGGCCACTCCCGTTCCCCGGGTGTCATGGAAATGCAGGATCAGATCGGTTTCAGAGAAGCCTTGCCCTCGCAGATGATCGAGAAGGTTGGCCACTTGCCGGGGATTGGCCATGCCCGTCGTATCGCCCAGGCCGATCTGGCTGGCGCCGCATTCCTTCCACCACCTGGCCAGCCGGGCCACCTCTTCAAAGGGCACGTCGCCTGTGAAGGGGCAGCCGAAGGCCGTCAAGATCCAGCCGATAACGTCATGTCCGGAGTCGATGGCCTGCCTGGCCAGGCTTTCCAGTCGTCCCATGTTCTCCAGGCGATCCATCTTTACGTTATGCCGGTTATAGGCGTCGGTGGAGGCGAGCACCATGGCGATCTCGTCGACGCCATAACCAGCCTCCCTGGCCGCCGCCGCCCGCGCCATCGCCCGGTCTGTCGTGACGATGGCGCGAAACCGTACGCCGGGATGCCGCTCGATCGCCTGCAAAACCACTTCGGCGTCATTAAACTGGGGCAGGTATCGGGGATGGGCAAAGCTCGTCGCTTCGACTCGGGTAAAGCCGATTTGCTGGATCCGGTTGAGGATGCGGACCTTGTCGGCCGTGGCAATAATGGCGGCTTCATGTTGCAAGCCGTCGCGAGCCCAGCACTCACCGATGACCACTTTTTTGTCAGTTACATCCATGGTCATTGAAAACACCCCAGTTGTCGCGCGATGACGAGGCGGAGCACTTCCGAGGTGCCTTCACCGATCTCGCAGAGCTTGGCGTCGCGCAGGTACCGCTCCACCGGAAACTCGTCGACATAGCCATAGCCGCCATGGATCTGAACAGCTTCCAAGGCCGCTTTCGTGGCGATTTCCGAGGCGAAAAGCTTCGCCATGGCCGCTTCTTTGGTAAAGGGCCGCCCGTTGTCTTTCAGCCAGGCCGCTTTCAGGACCATGGTGCGCGCCACTTCCACATGGGTCGCCATGTCGGCGAGCTTAAAGGCGATGGCCTGAAACTTGGCGATGGGCTGCCCGAACTGGGTCCGCTCCCTGGCATATTTGAGGGCTGCCTCCAATGATGCTTGGGCGATGCCGACAGCCAACGCTCCGATGGCGATGCGCCCGCCATCCAAGACTTTGAGAAACTGCTTAAAGCCGAGCCCCCGTTGCCCCAAGAGGTTGGCTTCCGGCACCTTCACATCGTCGAAAAAAAGTTCACAGGTGTTGGAAGCGCGCATGCCCAGCTTCTGGTAGCGGGAGCGGACGGTGTATCCCGGCGTGCCTGTCGGAATGATGATCGAACTGATCGAGCCGTAGACACCTCCCTTGTCTGTCACCGCCGTGGCAACGACACAACCGGCATGGTCGGCATTGGTGATCCAGCACTTGCTCCCATTGATCACCCATTGGCCGTCCTCCAAACGGGCCTTTGTCTGCGTGCCGCCAGCGTCGGATCCGGCATTGGGCTCTGTCAGACCGAAGGCGCCGAGAAAATCGCCGCGACAGAGGGGCGGCAACCACTTTTGTTGCTGTTCTTTGGCGCCGAAGAGGTAGAAGGGCGCGCAGCCCAGGGAGATGTGGGCCGCGTAGGAAAGGGCCGTTGCGGCGCAACACCGGGCGATCTCTTCAACCGCCAAGGCGTAAGAGATGGTGTCCCCGCCGGCGCCGCCCACCTCTTCCGAGAAAGGCAAACCCAGTAGCCCCAATTCCCCCAACTGACGAAAGATCGCGCTGGGAAACTCGCCCGTCTTATCGCGCGCCGCCGCCCCCGGCGCGATCTGCCCCTGGGCAAATTCCCTCGCCAGTTTCTGCACCGCCTGCTGCTCAGGAGAAAGGGCAAAGTGCACAGCCACACACCTCCATGTTTATTTAGAAATTTCTGAAAATTTTAGATTGACGGCTACACCGGCCTTTTACACCGGTGTGACCGCATGTTTTCGCTGGGAAAAGGCGACTTTCTTGCTTCGATAGAGAGCAAATCGCCGGAGCAATTCCTCTCTCAGCCGTTCCGGCTGCACGACGGCGTCGACAACCAGTTCAGACGCCAAGTGGGCCAGGCAGATGTCCTCCTGGTACTCCTTGCGGCGCGCCTCGATGAAGGTCGACCGGTCTTCCGGCGGAAGCTCTGCGATTTTTTTCGAGTAAACAGCGTTTACCGCTGCCTCAGGACCCATGACGGCGATGCTGGCCGTCGGCAGGGCCAGGCAGGCGTCCGGTTCGAAGGCAGGGCCGCACATGGCGTAAAGGCCGGCCCCGTAGGCTTTGCGAACGACGACAGAGATCTTGGGAACGGTTGCCTCCGAGATGGCGCAGATCAACTTGGCGCCGTGACGGATGATGCCGGCCCGCTCCACTTTCGTTCCGATCATAAAACCGGGCACATCCATCAAAAAGAGCAAAGGAATGTTAAAGGCGTCGCAGAGTTGCACGAACCGGGTCGCTTTATCGGCGGAATCGATAAAGAGCACACCGCCCTTCACCCGCGGCTGGTTGGCGATGATGCCGACGGTTTTTCCGCCGAGCCGAGCCAGCCCCGTGATCACCTCTCCGGCAAAGAGTTTTTTCATCTCCAGAAAACTCCCGCCGTCGACGATCGCGTCGATGAGTTCCTTCATATCAAAAGGGGCGTTGATATTGGCCGGGATGATGTTCGTGATGGGGCGCTTGCTCTCCCTGGGCGGAAGGACCTCTGCGGGGGCAGGGACATCTTTATGATTTTGGGGGAAGTAGCCAAGATAGCGGCGGCAGATTTCAATCGCCTCGTCCTCAGTCGTAACGAGGAAATCGCCGCAACCGGAAACCGAACAGTGCATGCGGGCGCCGCCCATCTCCTCGAGGGTGACCTTCTCGCCAATGACCATTTCAGCCATGCGCGGAGACCCCAGGTACATGCTGGCGTTGCCTTCCACCATGATGACGATGTCACAGAAGGCGGGGATGTAAGCGCCGCCTGCGGCGGAGGGGCCAAAGAGCAGGCAGATCTGGGGCACCCTGCCGGACAGCATCACCTGGTTGTAGAAGATGCGTCCGGCGCCTCTGCGACCGGGAAACATCTCCACCTGATCGGTGATCCGGGCGCCAGCCGAATCGACAAGGTAGATGATCGGGATATTCAAGTCCAAGGCCGTCTCCTGCAACCGCAGGATTTTTTCGACGGTCCACTGGCCCCAACTCCCCGCTTTGACAGTGGAGTCGTTGGCCATGACACAGACCGGTCGGCCTTGGATGGCGCCGACCATGCAAATGACACCGTCAGCGGGCAGATCCGCCTCCAGGCAGTTGGCTAAGAGCCCATCTTCAACAGCGCTCCCGGGATCGAGCAGCCGGGCGATCCGCTCGCGGGCAAAGAGCTTGCCCAGGCGGGCATTGGCTTCATGGTATTTGCCGGCGCCGCCGGCATAGACGTTCTCCATCCGTTCATCGAGACGGGGCTTTTGCGCACTCGCCATAGGTCTCCTCCCCCCTCATTCCCCCCGAAACTGGGGCGATCGCTTTTCCCGAAAGGCCTGCAGCGCTTCCGTCCGATCGGCCGTTGGGATGCAGACCTCATAAGCCTTGCTCTCCATGGCCAATCCCGTGTGCAGTTCCGTTTCGACACCGTAATTGATGACGTATTTCGCTTGTTGCAACGCAACAGGGCCGTTTCGCAGGATCTCTTCGGCCAATGCCTCGACAGCCGGCATCAATTCCGCTCCCGGAACGACCCGGTTGATGAGACCGATTTGAAGCGCCTCCTCGGCATTGACTACACGGGCCGTAAAGATCAGCTCTTTTGCCCTGCCGGCGCCGATGAGACGGCTGAGCCGCTGGGTGCCGCCCGCTCCGGGGATGATCGCGAGGCGGGTTTCTGTCAGCCCTAACTGCGCATGACGGGCGGCAACTCGAATGTCAGCCGCCAAAGCCAGTTCCGTTCCTCCGCCCAGCGCGATGCCGTTGATCGCGGCGATGACCGGTTGGGGCAGCGTTTCGATGTCGTTCATCGTCTCTCGAATGGTGTATATGTACTCACGCACCTGCAACGGCGTCATGGCGGCCCGTTCCTTTAAGTCCGCGCCGGCGCTGAAGGCTTTTTCGCCGGCGCCGGTAAAGACAAGCAAACGGACCTGTGGTTGAAAGCGCACGGAGTGGCAGATAGATCGGATGGCCTGCAATGTCGGCAGATCCAGCGCATTCATGACCTCGGGCCGGTGGATCGTCACCGTAGCCACATGGTCTTGTAGGCGAACCTGGACCGTGGGGCTCAGGCTCTTCACATTGGCGCTCATTCCAGAATCATAAGGACATCGCCTTCGTTGACAAAGTCCCCCTCGACCACCCTGACTTCCACGACAGTCCCCGCCGCTTTGGCTTGCACGGGGATCTCCATCTTCATCGATTCCAGGATTACCACGTCTTGATCAGGCTGCACCACCGCCCCTGATCTCACTTCGACACGAAACACGGTGCCGGTCATATCGGCGAGTATCTCTTTCATCCCTTTCGCTCCCCCCATTTTTCGATCGTCCTCTTTTGTCTTTGCTCCTCTACTTTCGGTTATGCTTATGCGTTTTTTCCATTTTTTTGATCCGGCGTATTTCTTCTCTTTACTCGCACAGACAGGGATATCGCGCAGCCTTTCTTTCTCTTTATTGCTTTCTTCCCAGTCGTTCTTGCAAGAAACGGGTTGTGACCCGCCCAGCCAGGAATTCCTCATGGACCAACAATTCCTGCAACAGGGGCAGATTCGTCTGAATCCCCTCAATGACGATACCGGGCAGCATCGCTTTCCATCTCTCCAGCGCGTCCTGCCGGCTTTCCCCGTGAACAATGACCTTGGCGATCAATGGATCGTAGTAAGGGGTGATCCGGCTGCCCGTGGTAACCCAGGTATCGACGCGGACACCCGGCTCATCAGGGAAGCGAAATTCTGTAATGACTCCCGGCGAAGGGGCAAAACTGAGAGGGTTCTCGGCGTATAGGCGAAATTCGATGGCATGGCCGTTTGGCCCAATCGCGTCCTGGGTCCATGCCAACGGTTCTCCCGCCGCGATGCGAATCTGCTCCTGCACGATGTCGACGCCGGTCACCATCTCAGTCACCGGATGCTCCACCTGCAGCCGGGTGTTCATCTCAAGAAAATAAAAGCGCCCGCCTTCATCGACGAGAAACTCCATCGTTCCTGCGTTGACATATCCCAGCGCCTTGGCGGCGTGAACAGCCGCCTTCCCCATCCGCTCGATGACTTCCTGCGACAGGCGTGGCGCCGGGGCTTCCTCCAACACCTTCTGATTGCGCCGTTGGATGGAACATTCCCGTTCCCCCAGGTGTATGGTATTGCCGTGCTGATCGGCCAGCAGCTGGATCTCCACATGGCGACAGGCGTTGAAGTATTTCTCGATGAAGACCGTCCCGTTGCCGAAGTACCGGGCCGCCCGATTGGCGCAGGCATCCCAGGCCTTCGCCAGTTCCGTTTCGTTTTTGGCGATCTGCATGCCGATACCGCCGCCGCCGGCGGCTGCTTTGACGATGACGGGATAGCCCACCGATTCGGCAATCCGGCGGACCACCTTAAATTCCGTTACCGGTTCCACCGTCCCCGGCGCAACTGGCACGCCCAGGTTCGCCATGATGTGGCGTGCCTGCACTTTATTGCCCATGTCACGAATGAGCGCCGGCGACGGTCCGATGAAGATCAAGCCGGCATCTACACACTGCTGGGCAAAGGTGTCGTTTTCCGATAACAACCCGTACCCGGGATGGATGGCGTCAGCGCCGCAGGCTAAGGCCGTTTCAATGATTTTTTTCTCCATCAGGTAGCTCTGCGCCACCGGTGGAGGCCCCAGCCGGAAGGCTTCTCCGGCTTCTTTCACATGGAGCGAGTCAGCATCGGCATCAGAATAGATGGCCGCCGTCTTGATTCCTAAGCCATGGGCGGCCTTGATCACCCGTAGGGCGATCTCGCCCCGGTTTGCCACCAAAAGCTTCTTGAACAACCGCTCACCTCCGGAATGAAGCTTCCACACTCTGTCGTTGACTCCAGTTGCAGCGACTAGGCCACAACAAGAGCACAGTCACTATTTTAATAATTTTCAAAAAATTTTGTCAACAGTTTGGCTGCGTTTCGAAAGGTTTTTTCTGCTTTTGCTCGTATATTACGCCTTAGTAGTTTTTACCAAGGAAGGGCGACCGATTAATGAACCTTTTGTGGAGGTATGGAGATGAAAAACCTGGATTGGGACAAGGAGCAACTCTCCAAATTCATCGAAGACTTGGCCAAACGCTGGCTGGCCCATGACGGCCTGTGGTTTCAAGCCGTCGAGAAGAAATACGGCATGGAAGCCGCCATGGAAGCCGATGCCGCCGCGTGGGCGCGCTTTAGTCCCATTGAGGCTCAGCGGATCAAAGCCTTCCTGGGATTGCCGGAGCAAGGCGGTCTCGACGCCCTGGAACAGGCGCTGCAATACCGGCTCTACGCCTTCATCAACGAACAATCGATCGTCCGCGAATCGCCGGACAAGCTCATTTTTCGAATGATCGACTGCCGCGTCCAGTCAGCGCGGGAGAGGAAAAAGATGGACCTCTTCCCTTGCAAAGAGGTTGGCATCGTCGAATATAAAACATTTGCCCAGGCCATCGACCCCCGGATTGAGACGCGCTGCCTGCAATGCCCGCCCGATCCGAAAAGCGATTGCTATTGCGCGTGGGAATTTACACTAAAATCCTTTTAGATATGGCCCCAGAAGTTAGAGATATAAAATTTCCTGGGAAAATAATTCTATCAACTTATTGCCGCAAACACCTCGTTATTGTATTCTCATATTAGAAAATCATCCGATGTTCCATCTACGTTTGCACTGAGAAAAGGAGGGGACCTTCATGGCGAGTTCGGAGAAGTTCACCGAGAACCCCATATCCGGTATTCCCTATGTAGACCTGAAAATCAGCGTAAAGCAAGTAGAGGAGTTTATTCACAAAAAACAGATTCCTTCAATCGATCATCTTGTAGCGCTCCACACCATGAAAGGTGTAGACGCTGTAAAAACAGCACCAATGGACCGACATATTTCCTTACAACTAAAAAACGGGGGCTTGAAAATCCCCCATCTGCACCTCAATGATCACATTTATATGCTCGATCAAGAACAATGGAGAGAGTTTTCCGGCATGATGCTGGCCAAAGTGAAGGAAAAAATCGCTCAGACCAATTCCGTATCCTTTGAACAGCTCGCGGAACTCTCCTCTGTAACGGGAAAACTAACATAATCAACCGAAAACCAGGGATGTGACAACCTCCCTGGTTTGTTTATGGACCAAGAAAGGGAACACGATGAAGTACACGCTCTTAATCACCCAAGAATGCAACTTGGATTGTCCTTACTGTTACATACAAAAGCGCCCTACTATTATGACCATCGAAGTAGCCGAAAAAATCATTGACTTCATCTATGGCAACACCCCAACCGGAGAAAAAATCGATATCGGATTTTTCGGCGGTGAGCCGCTTCTAGCCTTTGAACGGATTCAAGAGGTCACCGCCTTGATCGAATCCCATCGTTCCTACAGAGACTACCCCATTGAACTCAGCATCGTTAGCAATGGCACGATTTTTTCGGATGCCATCGCCGCATTTTTGAACGATCATGACATCAGCTTTTGTATCAGTTGTGATGGCCCCGGTAAGTTGCAGAATCTGGCGCGAAGCTTTCACAGTGGCGATGCTACATCAGCTATTGTGGAAGCAACCATCGAACAAGCCAGAGAAAAACTGCCGATTCTTTTGGTTAATGCAGTCTATGGGCCTCAGACGTTTCGTGCATTGCCGCACACGGTTGAATATTTCCGTTCCCTCGGATTAAAGCGGATTTTTCTAAATCCCGATTTTTCAGCGCCATGGACGCAGGTCGACGCGAACGACATTGCTTCCGTATATGAACAAATCGCGGCTATCTATATAGATAGCTACCGAAAAGGAAGTCCGCTCTACATCAGCCTGATCGATGGCAAAATCGCTACCATCTTGCGTGGCGGCTATCAAAGGGAAGAACGTTGCCAAATGGGAATAAAAGAGTTTGCCTTTACACCAGAAGGCAACATCTTCCCCTGTGAACGCCTGGTTGGCGACGGCGCCGCTGACAATGGGCACTGCATCGGTCATATCGATCGGGGGCTCCTATTGAATAAGATGACCTGTCACGTCCATCCCGCTGAAGCCATCAACAGGACCTGCAACACCTGTGGTTTGCGCGACTATTGCATGAATTGGTGCGGTTGCTCGAATTATCAATCGTCAGGATATTACAACAAGGTTGGTCCTTTTACCTGTGCATCAGAAAAAGCCGCCATTACCGTTGCGATAAATGCATATCAGTTACTGGAACAGGAACTGGGGGCAACCTTTTTTGAGCATCTGGCAGGCATACCGAGCATGAATGCTCGGTGACGCTCCCCTGCTAATCAAAGTCATACCATCGAATCCGTCAACATTAAAGCTGAAACTTGGCTACCTCCACAATCAGTTCCTGGGCGAGTTTCGCCAGCGCTTGACTGGAAGCGGCGATCTCTTCCATGGAAGCCACCTGTTCCTCTGTCGCCGCAGAGACATTTTGCGTTTCTGCGGCTGCTTTTTGGCTTTGCTTTTCGATCTGCCGCATCGCTTCCACGATCTGATCACTTCCAGCCACCAGTCGCTGAACGGCAACGGAAATATCTTTCGTCCGACTTGCTCCCTCTGTAACCAAATCGGCGATTTCCCGGAATACATCCCCAGCAGCGTGAACAACCTCTGCCCCTTTATGCACCTCCCGTGTTCCGTTGTTCATCGTTACCACTGCCTTAGCCGTGTCCGCTTGGATTTGATCGATCAACATCGCGATTTTCTTCGCCGCCTCTTCTGACTGTTCGGCAAGTTTTCTCACCTCATCCGCCACAACTGCAAAACCTCTTCCCTGATCGCCCGCCCTTGCTGCCTCAATGGCAGCGTTAAGGGCCAACAGGTTGGTTTGACTGGCAATGCCGGCGATGGTGTCTACGATTTGTCCGATCTCTTGGGAACGCTCGCCCAGTTTTGTGACAACAATGGACGATCCGGTAATGGTATTTTCGATCTGGTTCATCTGGGAAACCGCTTTTTCCACAGAAACGCCGCCGTTCTTGGCCCGCTCTGCGGCCTCTGTTGTCTGGGATGCGACTTCATTGGCCCGCGTAGCGACTTGTAGTATGCCTGCGGACATCTGCTCAACCACGTTCGATGTTTTGTTGGCCGCTGTTAATTGCTCCGTCGCGCCGTTTGCCACATCGACGACCGATGTAGCGATAAGGTTGCTGGCCTGAGTCGACTGTTCAGAACTCGCCGAGAGTTCTTGACTCGATGCCGCCAGCAGTTCTGACGTGTGCGCTACCTTTTGAAGCAACTGGCGCAAGTTGTTGTGCATCTCGTTGACTGCCCTTGCTACTTGCCCTAATTCGTCAGTAGAGCGAATCGCGAGGGGCGAAACAGAGAGATTTCCACTGGCGATCTCTTTGGATATGTTGACGACATCCCTCAAAGGATTCACAATCGAACGCGAGATGGCCCAACTGATGAACAGGATCAAGAACAAGGATGCCCCATTGATACTGATTAACCAACGAACGGCGGTGGCCTCCTTCTTCTTGTTCTCCTTCTCCATCTCTTCCGCTTTTTTTTCGGTGTATTCAGATAGTTCTCTAACTTTCTTGCTCAATTGCTCGCCTAATTGTTGAACATTTTTTATGTATGAAGCATAGGCCTCTTCATTTTTGTTTTGAAGAGCCAAGTCCATCACCGCTTGTCTATTCTTCCTGAACTGTTGTAATACTGCATCGCTTTCTTCCAACAACCGCTTTTGTTGCTCATCCAACGTAAACGATTTGATTCGTTGTATATTGTCATTATATTGTTTCGCCCTGTTCTGAATATCTTCGATTAAACGTTTATTTTCGCTTTCATCCTTCGTAAGCATTAATGCCAGTATGTCAGCCTGAATCACCCTTTGATGGGCGCGATTCTCCGTTAACAGTTGTACAGAGATTAATTTATCCTGATACATGTCTTCAAGGGCTTTATTCGATTCTTCTAGATAACTGTAACCGACTATACCGATAACCGTGCAAAAAAGGACTGATAACGCCACAAGAACGCCGATTTTTTTCGAAACACTCAGATTGCGAAACAAATTCATGAGCACTCGCCTCTTTTCCATGTGTTTTCATACAACCGAATATCGGTGCGAATATCTTTAATTAGCGATCAAAACCTGCGAAACTCCAACGAAAAAAAAATCGCGCCCCCTTCTTGTGCTTGTTTTGCCAATCACATGAACGACTACACAACAGTGGCTTGTTCATTACTTTTGTTTATGCTACTTTAAATTACTTCGTATTTGTCGGAATTTTCTTCTATTCGACCTTATTCGACATCATTTCGTAAATCCCTTTTCTTCTATAGCATTCTACACATGTCATCATCACGTTTCTTTGGACTTTTGACGAAAAGCCTGGCGCCCCTTCGCCAGGCTTTTCGCGCACATGATTTTTGATCTCCGAGAAACACTATCAGCACTAAGGCGGCTTTCAGGAGTGAGTCTCATGGCCCGCGCAACGAACAAGATCAGGTGATGTGATGAGATGGAAGCAGTGGCTGTCAGGTTGGAGAAGACACGCCAAATGGTGGCAACTTGGACTGTTCGCGGCTGTGATCGCCGTAGGGATCGGCGTTCTGATTGGACGTCAACCCCTAAAAGGGCTCGTTTATGCCCTAGATCGGCCTGAATTATGCGCGTCTTGTCATGTGATGGAGCCCCACTATGAATCGTGGTACCATTCGGCTCACCGGACGGTCAACTGCAATGATTGTCACACGCCGCACAATTTTATCGGCAAGTGGTTCACCAAAGCGAGGGCCGGGATCGTGGACACATGGGTTTACTTCATCGGCCCCATGCCGGCGCAGTTTCGGGCCAAGTCGCACACCCTGGAGATCCTGCAAGACAACTGCATCCGTTGCCATGAAACGTTCGTCAGTCGCATCGGCGATACACGCCGAGGCGGCGGTCTCTATTGCTTTTCCTGTCACCGCGATGTGCCCCATGGCGTTCAAACCGGGTTAAGCCCCAATCCCAGAGATCTAGAGATGCATCGATGAGCGAAGGGAAGCCATGAAGCAAACGGGAACCACCATGTGGAAACAACTCAGGAAATGGAGAGAAGTCATGCAACAGAAGCAACTCATAAGCATGATCCTGCATCGGATGAGAAAGACGCGCTCAAAAGCAGCAGAGAACATCTCATCGGTGTTGAACGTTAAGACCTCCATTTTGCTTGTATGGTCGGCGCTGTTCGTCGCCGTCTCTCTTTCACCGGGCTGCACCAGCCAGTCAAAAAGGCAAATGGAACCGCAAAACATAGAGATTGGGGAATTTGAGGCTGACCCGGCTGTCTGGGGCAAGCGCTACCCCGACCATTACGATTCCTACCTGAAGAACAACCAGATCTCTCGAACGGAATACGGCGGTTCGGACAAGTATTCCAAGCTGGAGCGCGAGCCGCTCCTCAAGATCCTCTTCAACGGTTACAGCTTTTCCAAGGAATATAACGAGGACCGGGGTCACACCTATGCCCTCGAAGACATCCGCATGATCGACCCGGCCCGCAAGAGCGCCGGCACCTGCATCACCTGCAAGACGGCCAACTTCAAGGAACTCTATCAGAAGTACGGAGAGACCTACTACACCCAGCCAATCACACAACTTCTGGAGGAATCGAAGCATCCCACCAACTGCATCGACTGCCATGATCCCAAGACCAACGAACTGGTCATCACGCGACCGGCGCTCAAAGAAGCTTTTGAGCGCCAGGGCAGAGACATCACCAAAGCCAGCCGCGCCGAAATGCGCAGCCTAGTCTGCGCCCAGTGTCATGTGGAGTACTACTTCGCGCCGGGCACAAAGAAGCTCGTCTTCCCTTGGGACAAAGGGGTCAAGGCCGATCAGATCTACTCCTACTATGAGGAGATCAATTTTTCAGACTGGACCCACCCCGATTCCAAGACACCGCTGCTAAAGGCTCAGCACCCCGATTGGCAGCTCTTTCAGGGGAGCACGCACCAGGAAAACAACGTCTCCTGCGCCGACTGCCACATGCCCTACGTGCGAGTGGGATCATCCAAAATCTCTTCGCACTGGTGGACCAGTCCGCTCAAACAGATTTCCGATTCCTGCGGGACTTGCCACAGACAGTCAGAGGATTATCTGAAGGATCGAATCCTCTACACCCAACGCCGCGTCTATGACCAGATGAAGAAAGCGGAGCAGGCCGTGGCCGGCGCGATCGCTTCGATCGGGGAGACGAGCAAAAATCCGGCGGCGAACGTCGCTAAACTGGATGAAGCGAGGAAACTGCACCGCCAGGCCCAGTGGTATGTCGACTATATCTCCTCGGAAAACTCCATGGGCTTCCACAACCCCCAAGAAGCGCTGCGACTCCTGTCGGAAAGCCAGCGCTTGGCCGGCGAATCTCGCGTCCGGGCGCTCGAAAGCGTGTCCGCTGTCTCCCTGCCTCCCCTGCCCAACCCCGAACCGCAAATGATCACGACAGAGGAAGATAAAAGTCCGAAAAAGTGACACGCCAATGGCTACAATCGGAACTTGGCTACCTCAATGAGGAGATCCTGGGCCAATTTCGCCAAAGCCTGACTGGAAGAGGCGATTTCCTCCATGGAAGCCAGTTGTTGTTCTGTCGCCGCCGAAACGCTCTGTGTTTCTTCTGCCGATTTTCTACTTTGTATTTCTATTCTCTTGATCGCTTCGACAATCTGAAGACTGCCCGTGGTAATCTCTTGGAGCGTTGCCGACATATTTTTCGTCTGCGTCGCCCCGGAGGAAACGAGCGCGGCAATATGTTGGAATGACTCGCCGGCTCGATTGACCACATCGGCTCCTGTCTTCACTTCGCGCGTCCCATCGTTCATCGCCATAACGGCTTTTTCTGTGTCTCCCTGGATCTCCCCGATCAAGGCGGCCACCCTTTTTGCTGCCTCTTGGGACTGTTCCGCCAGTTTTCTTACCTCATCTGCGACGACGGCGAATCCCTTTCCTTGTTCGCCGGCACGCGCCGCCTCTATGGCCGCATTCAGCGCGAGTAAGTTCGTCTGACTAGCGATGCCGGAGATCGTACCGACGATTTGCCCGATTTCCTTGGAGCGATCTCCAAGCTTCGCTACGACTCGGGACGAGTGGTTGATCGTGTTTTCGATTAGAACCATCTGGTTGACCGCCTTTTCGACCGTATTTCCGCCTTCTTTCGCCTTCTCAGCAGCTACGGTCGTTTGGGTCGCAACTTCATTGGCATTGGCAGAAATCTGGCGAAGACGTAACGATATTTGTTCCACTACCGCAGATGTCTCATGGGTTGTCGTGAGTTGTTCTGTCGCTCCTGCCGCCACATCAACAATGGAGGTTGCGATGAGGTGAGTCGCTTCAGCCGACTGTTCGGAACTGGTCGTCAATTCTTCACTCGATGTTGCCACTTGCTGTGACGACTCCGCTACCTTTTGAATCAAAGAGCGTAGATTTTTCAGCATCTCTTGTACAGCCTTGGCAAGCTGTCCCACTTCATCGGCGGTGTCTGTTACCAAGTCTTTTTCCTTGAGATCACCGCCTGCGATATCTTTTGCAATGCCTGCAACAATCGCTAATGGGTTAGCGATGGAACGAGTGATCGTCCATCCGAGGCCAATAATCAGCAGCAATGAAACAAGATTGAGCGAAATCAACCAGATTGCGACCGTTTCCTCTTTCTTCTCATTTTGATCCTGGGCCACTTCCGCTATTTTGTCGGTGTAAAGAGCAAGTTCTTTGATTTTCACGCTGGCCTGATCGCCTGTCGTCCGCACCTTGCCGACGTACAATGCATAAGCGTCCTCATTTTTGTTTTGTAACGCCAGTGCGATCACGTCTTTGTTATTTTTTTCGTATTCCTGCATTAAACCACGGATTTCCTGCATCATTCGCTTCTGATAATCATCCATCTTTTTTGTTTCCAGTGTTTGCATATTGTCATTAAATTGTTTGGTTCGTTCCTGGATGCTGTTCAACAATCGCTTGTTCTCGTTTTCATCTTTTGTCAGCATCAACTCCAGTAAGCTGGCCTGAAGTGCCCGTTGATGGTTGCGGTTTTCAGTGAGCAACTCAATGGAGATGAGTTTTTCATGATACATATCTTTTAAAATCTCGTTTGACTGTGACAGATAATGATAAGCCAGCAGACCTGTCGTCGCAATAAAGAAACTTGATAGAAGAATGAGAAAACCAAGTTTTTTGGCAATTTTCAAGTCATTGAACCATTTCATCGGTCACCCTCCCTTTCACGCATTCGTTTTCGCGGTCTTTCGTGGTTGTACTCTCATTCTCGAATCGAGTGATTTTTTCCTCTTTCTGAATTTTTCCGTAAAAGAATGCCTGTATGTAATAGCGGAAGCAGTAACCCGCTCCACAGCTTAAGCGAAACCATGATGCTAGTAGTACAGTTATTTCGACAGATTACGACTTTTTCCTTCTTTAATAGAAATCATCGTTCTCAATAATATGAATGAAATTATTGGTTTTGACCGGCGCTTTTCCTTTGTCGCAAATAAAAAAGCACTGCCGAACTGGCAATGCTTCTTCTCGCTCCTTCAAAACTGAACAGAGGGAATTCGTAAAGCAGCAAGA
>NZ_WXEX01000013.1 GCF_009877435.1 Heliomicrobium gestii
CGTCACCGCTTGCCGGCGACATTTATAAATATTATCACCATTTTGTCGCAATTGCAAGAGATTTTTTTGCTGTAATTTTTACCACACGCTTCAAAACCCTGTCTCGCGACACGAGATGTATCTTACCACTTCACGCTCGTCATGTCAATTGGAAAATTAACGATTTTACTCCAGATTTACGAGTTTCCCTGTCTCCCGTTGCCGCCGCCAGAGCATCATGCTGCCGAGAATACCGGCGACACCCAATAGAAAGAGGACGAGCAACTGATATCCCACCGCGGATAGGGGCGCGCCTTTCACCCCGACGATGCGGAAAGCGGCCAGGTAGTGGGTCAAGGGAAGGCAGTTGGAAAAAGCGACGAGCGGCGCTGGCATCTTGCTCAAGGGCCAGGTGAAGCCGGAGACCAGAAAGGACGGTGTGGCGATCAACAGGATGATCTGGTTGGCCCGCAGTTCGTCGGGCACAAGATTCGATACGATCAAGGCAATTCCTACTAGAGACACCGTAAAGGCAAGGGAGATCATAAATAAATCAAAGCCGGCGCCCAGAATGCTGATCTCGGTCAGTTGGTTTGCCAGGACGAGCATAAGGAAGCAGTTAAACAGGCAGATCACAAAGTAGGGCAAGGCCTTGCCCAACACGACGGCCGTGACCGGCATCCGCGATGCGACGAGGATCATGTTGGTCCCCCGCTCCTTCTCCCGGCAGAAGGCGCCCGACATGGTCGTCAGCATCACCTGTTGCAACACCGTCGCCACCAGGCCGAAGAGAAGAAAGACACGGTAGTTGTAAGCGGGGTTATAGCCAACGCGGATGGTGGCGTTGATCGGCTGGAGCATCGCCTTGGCCTTCGCTGGCACGATGCCATTTGCTTCCATCATACGCAACGTAACGCCTGCTGACACTGTCTGAAGAACCGTAGAGGTCCCTTTGGTCGCGCCGTTGGAGATGAGCATGTTGGTGCCATCGATCAGCGTCAACACCTGGGTCGACTTGCCTTCCTTGACATCGCGGTTCAGGTTCTCGGGAATGATGACGGCCACATCGGTCTCCCCGGTCTGGATCCGCTGTTCCGCCTCTTCCGTCGTGTTGACAAGCCCCTGGTAACGGAAGAGTTCCGATTGACCGTACATATTGATGATTTCCCGGCTTAAGGGGCTGCGATCATCATCGACAATGACCAGGTTCATCTCCGTCACCCGCTGACCGTCGTACAGATAGGCGAAAAGCCCGAAGGTGATCAGCGGCGCCAGCAGGATCAAAAAGACCGTTCTCCGGTCCCGCAGGATATGGGTGAATTCCTTTGCCGCCATCAACAGGATTTGTTGCGCCAGTTGCATCAGAATTCCCCCTTCCGATTGCCCAGATCGATCTGGCGGTGGCACCGCCCCACCTCATCGCGGTTGTGACTGAGAAAGGCGATGGCGCGCACCGGATGGGCCTCAGCGGCGCAGCTCTCGGCGAGGACCTGCCAAAAGCGTTCCCGCTCGCGCGAGGGCATCTCCCGCGTGGCTTCATCGAGAATGATCAAGTCGGGATCAACGGACAGAAAGGCGGCCAATTGCAGAAACATCTTGCCCGTAAAGGACAGCGCGGCGGCGCGCCTTTTTGCCTGGTCTTGGAGGTGGCAAAAGGACAAGAGACCCTCCATCCGCCCGTCGATCTGCCGCTCGGGAACGGAAAAGGCGCTGGCCACGAAGCGGACATTCTCCTCCACCGTCAAATCGGCATAGAGGAAAAAACGCTCGGGCACAAAACCGACGCGCCCGCAATGGAGGTTTACCTCACCAGCCGTCGGTCGAGTCAGTCCGGTCATCACCTGAAAGAGCGACCAGCGGGCATCGCCGTCAGGCAGATAGATGCCCGTCAACCCCGCGTCTTCAATATGTAAGGAGATGTCTTGCAGCAGCGGCCGATCGGGCCGCCCGAGCGAGACATTTTTCAATTCCAACAGCGTCTGTGCCATCGGCTATCCACCGCCCTTACCGGCTGGAACCGGTCGTTCCCGCCGGGAGATACACCTTGGCTGTCATCCCCTGTTTGAGGATGCCTTCGGGGTTGGGCAGTTCCACCTTGATGCCGAAGGTTTTTCGATCAAAGTCTCCCATGTCGTGGCTGGCTTTTTTCGTGGCAAAGTCGGCGCTGGCGCTGATCCAGGTGAGTTTGCCGGTCAGCCGGTTTTCCAGGCCTTCGACGGAAACGCTGATCTCCTGATCCTGTTTCAGCTTCGTTACCTGTTCTTCAGGCACATTGGCCTTGACCCAGACGGTGTCGATATCGACCACGGTGACGATGGGCAGCCCGGCCGCCACCATTTCCCCCGCTTGCACCAACTTCGCCGTGACGACACCCTTTTGCGGCGCCCGGATCACCGTGTTGTCCACCATGGCCTGGGCGGCGTCAACCGTCGCCTGGGCCTGATCGGTCACCGCCGCCTTCAACGGCACCTGAATCCGGGAGGCGACAGCCAGCTGCAAGGATGCGGCGGCCTGATCGACCTGCGCCTGCGCCGCGTCGATTTCTTCCTGCCGGGCGCCCGCCTCGATGAGAGACAGTTTTTCCTTCGCCATGTTTAAAGTGGCCTGCGCGGCATCGGTCGCCGACTGGGCGTCATCCCGTAGCTTGGTCGACGCGGCGCCGCTTTCAAAGAGCTTCACCGTTCGATCAAGGTTCAACTTGGCATTGTCATAGGCGGTCTGGGCCTGATCGACGGCCGCCCGCGCCTGTCCAATCTCTTGGGGACGAGCGCCGTTTTTCAAACCGTCCAACTTCGCCCGAGCGGCATCGAGTACCGCCTTGGCCTGGTCCACTTGTCGATCGACCGTATCTGCCGTCAGTGTATGACCATACTGCGCCTGCACCAGGGTCGCTTTGGCCTGATTCAATTGCTCCGCCAGTTCGCGACTTTCGAGGCGAGCCACGATTTGCCCGGCTTCCACACGGTCACCCTCTTTGACGAGAACCTCCTGCACCCGGCCGGCGATCTTGGGCGCAATGCTGAATTCCGTTCCCTCCAGATAACCGGTCGCCGGCTCGCCCGCTTTCACCTTTGCCCGCGAAGCCCAGGGAAAAACGGTGAAACCGATGGCCGTGAACAGCACTGCGCCGATGGCGATGGCAACCGTCAGCCGCTTGTTCATGGTATATTCACCTCTTTATGTACTGACTGGTCAGTTTAATTTGATACCTTGATTATAGAGCCACAATCTCGGGGTCGTCAACTGATAAACACGTTTGCCTTCGCCGGTCAATGACCGACCCCCGTTCGTTCCGCCGGCGATGGGAAAACAGAAAAGGACCGCCAGTTGTCGTTCCAGGCGGTCCTTCCCTCATCCCTATTATATGACGTTGTTCCCTGTCGATCAATGAGCGGCCATAATTTTGAGGCCTTTCGCTTTTATGCGGCTCTTTTCATCGCTCATGCTTCGGCCTTATGGCTTGCTCGTCCCCTGCGACCTTGCTCCATGGACATACTGTTGAAACAGAAAATCCCCAAGTTGTTCACAGTTGATCGCTTCGCCGTCGAGGATCACCCGCAAGGCGACGACCGAGACGAGACCGAAGAGTCCTGTCGCCGAGAGCTCCGCCGGCATGGGGCGCAGTTGGCCTTGTTCCATGCCCGACAGGATGATGCCTGACAGGTGGTTGTAGAACTGGTGGAGGAATTGGCGAAACTGGGTTTGACGCTCCCGGTTAAACCAGACGCCCACCAGCATCAGTTGGCAGAAATCGCGGTTCTGATCAAAAAAGCGGACCAGCGCATGGATCGCCTGGCGCAGTTGTTCGATGGGATCCTCTGTGCCAGCGACGGCTTCGCGGATGTATTCGGATAGTCGTTCGGTCCCTTCCTCCATCAAAAAGGCGATCAGATCTTCCTTGCCGTCAAAATGATAGTACAAGGTGCCTTTGGCCACACCGGACCGCTCGGCCACCTCGTCCATCGTCGCTCGATCAAAGCCCTTTTCGGCAAAGATATCGACGGCGCCCTGAAAAATCTGCTCCACCTTGCGCATGGCTGCCCCTCTTTCCCCGTCTGCCGCTCTTCACTGTCAATCCGCCGGGTCATCCCCGCTAGAAGGTATCTCTCGAGAGAGTATGCTGTGTCAACACCGTTTAGGATTACTCGTCGTCATCGTCCCGCATGGCGACGCGGGCGAGGGCGACCACCTTGTCGTTGGCGCTCATGCGCATGATGTTCACGCCCTGGGTGACACGGCCAAGGATGCTGATCTCATCGACATTTAAGCGGATGATGACGCCCTCGGCAGAGATGACCATCAACTCGTCGCCCGGTCGGACCACCTTGATGCCCGCCATCAAACCGGTCTTGTTGGTGAGGCGCATGGCCAGGATGCCCTTGCCGCCGCGGTTTTGTTTGCGGTACTCCGTCAGAGGCGTCCGTTTGCCCATGCCCAGTTCGGTGATCATCAGCAGCTCATCGTCATCCTTGACCGCGTCGAGGGCGACGACAAAGTCTCCATGGGCCAGTTCGATGCCTTTGACACCGCGGGCCGTCCGGCCCATCTCCCGCACATCTGTCTCGTTGAAGCGAACGGCGTTGCCGTTGCGGGTGGCCAGCAGGATGTCGCTCTGCCCGTCGGTGAGCTTGACGCCGATCAACTCGTCGCCGTCATCAAGGGTCAGGGCGATCAGGCCCTCCTTGCGCGCCGTGTGATAGTGCTGGAGGGAGGTCTTCTTGACGATGCCGCTGCGGGTGGCCGTGAAGAGGTACTGATCGGCGGCAAACTCCTTGACCGGGATGACGGCGTTGACCTTCTCGTCGCCGGTGATCGCCAGCAGGTTGACGATGGCCGTCCCCTTGGCTGTCCGCGACGCCTCGGGGATTTCGTGGGTCTTCAGGCGGTAGACCTTGCCTCGATCGGTGAAAAAGAGCAGGGTGTGATGGGTCGTGGTGACAAAGAGGTGCTCCACAAAGTCGTCCTCTTTCGTCCCCATCCCGGTGACCCCCCGGCCGCCCCGGCGCTGGGCCTTGTATGTATTGACGGGCAGGCGCTTGATGTAGCCGTTGTGGGTGATGGTGATGACAGCGTCCTCTTCGGCGATCAGGTCCTCCACATCGATATCGGCGCCGCCGCCGGTGATCTCGGTCCGGCGGGGATCGGCAAATTTATCCTTGATGTCCGAGATCTCTTTTTTGATGATATCCAAGACCATTTTCTCGGAATTGAGGACAGCGCGAAAATAGGCGATGCTCGATAACAACTCCTGATACTCGTTCTCGATCTTTTCGCGTTCCAGGCCGGCCAGGCGTTTGAGGCGCATGTCCAGGATGGCTTGCGCCTGCTTTTCGCTGAGGCGAAACTCTTCCATCAGGATGGGCCGGGCCTCATCCTCTGTCCGGGAGGTGCGGATGATCTCGATGATGCGGTCGATGTTGTCGATGGCGATGCGCAGGCCTTCGAGGATGTGGGCGCGCGCCTCGGCCTTCTCCAGATCAAAACGGGTCCGGCGGACGATGACGTCTTTTTGATGTTCCAGGTAGTAGTAGAGCATGTCGCGCAGGTTAAGGACCTTGGGCACGCCCTCGACAAGGGCCAGCATGTTGACGCCGAAGGTCTCCTGCATCTGGGTGTACTTGAAGAGCTGGTTGAGGACGATCTGGGGATTGACGTCGCGGCGCAGCTCGATGACGATCTGCATGCCCCGCCGGTCCGATTCGTCGCGCAGGTCGGTGATGCCATCGACGCGTTTGTCCCGCACCAGTTCGGCGATGCGCTCCAGCAGTCGCGACTTGTTCACCTGATAGGGAATTTCATGGACGAGGATGCGCATCTTGTTGCCGTTCATCTTTTCGATGCGGGCTTTGGCGCGCATGATGATGGAGCCCCGACCGGTTGTGTAGGCCTGGCGGATGGCATCCCGTCCCATGATCAATGCGCCGGTGGGGAAGTCGGGGCCCTTGACGACCTTCATCAGATCCTCGACGCCGACCGTCGGGTTTTCGATCATCATGACGACGGCGTCGATCAACTCCGTAAGGTTGTGGGGCGGGATATTGGTGGCCATGCCGACAGCGATGCCCGAGGAACCGTTTAAGAGCAGGTTGGGCACCCGCGACGGCAGGACCGTCGGTTCCTCGCGCTTGTCGTCATAGTTGGGTTTGAAATCGACGGTGTTCTTGTCGATGTCGGCCAGGATGTGGCTCGTGATCTTGGCCATGCGCAATTCCGTATACCGCATGGCCGCCGCCGGATCGCCGTCGACGGAGCCGAAGTTGCCGTGGCCGTCGACGAGCATGTAGCGGGTGGAAAAAGGCTGCGCCAACCGGACAGTGGCGTCATAGATGGCCGCATCGCCGTGGGGATGGTAGCGGCCCATGACGTCACCGACGAGACCGGCCGATTTGCTGTAGGGCTTGTCAGGGGTCCGGCCTGTTTCATAGAGGGTATAGAGAATCCGGCGATGAACAGGCTTGAGCCCGTCTCGCACATCGGGCAAGGCCCGGGAAACGATGACGCTCATGGAGTAATCGAGGAAGGATTTCTTCATCTCGTCTTCAAGTTTGATGGGTACGATTTTTCCGACTATATCTGACATTGGAGTGTTCACCTCATGTCATATTCCGTGCGATGTCCGCGTATACGGTGCTCATCTTTACTATTATAACCAATGTTGCCGCCTCTTTCAAAGGTTGCCTGGTTGGCGCCTCTTGCACAGGGCCAAGGGGCCTGTTTTCACTTTTTTCTCCGCCGCCAGCAGGAATAACGGGGACAGGGTTGAATATATGTTTTCTGAATTTACTGATTATTCTATCAAATTAAACGAAGGGGGTGGTGTCTCTCCGTTGGCCTGGATCCTGACCGGCAAAAGTTAAAAAACCATTTGGAAAGGAAGGCTGCGCAAATGATTTCGTGGCGCCATGGCTCACTCGCCCGCTCGATCGGCGGAATGTCCATCCTCTGTATGTTGACGGCGACGCTCCTGGCCGGCTGTGGCGGGGGTAGCAGCCTCGCGGCGAAAACCGGCGGCGGATCAGCCGGCAACAGCGCCGGCAAGGGGATCAAGATCGGCGCTCTTGTCGACAAGTCCGGAAAAGGCGCCGACTGGGGAAAGAAAAATGAGATCGCCGCCAAAATCGCCGTCGACGAGATCAACGCAGCCGGCGGCATCAACGGTTCCAAAATTGAACTGGTCGTCAAAGACACGGGCGGAAAAAACGAGGAGGCCGTCAACCTGACGCGCACCCTCGCCGAAGAGGGCGTCGCCGCCATCGTCGGTCCCTTTTTCAGCGGCGAATGCGAGGTGGCCTTTCCCCAGGCCAACAAGCTGAGTGTTCCCATCATCTCTCCCTCGTCCGCCAAGGCCGGCGTCTCCGAGAAAAACCGCCCCTGGGCCTTTCGCAACAGCATGACCGACGACAAACTGCTCCATGACGCCACGCCGCGCTTTGTCAACGCCTATAACGTCAAGGCGGTGGCCGTCATCCATGATGAAAAAGACGCCTGGTCCAAAGCGGTCGGCACGACCGATCTCCCCCGCGAATTCAAGGCCCTCGGCGTCACCATCGTCAACGAGGGCAACTTCCTGACCTATAAGACGGGCGAGACCAACTTCGCCGCCATCGTCACCCAGATCAAGACGCTGAACCCCGACGCCATCGCCTTCGGCGGTCTCTACAACGAAGCGGCCAGCTTTGCCAAGGAGATGGAGCGCCAGGGCCTGAAAAAACCGCTCCTCGGCGGCGTGGGCATGTACTCGGCCGCCCTGATCCAACAGGGGGGCAAGGCGGTCGAGGATTTTGTGGCCACTTCCTGTTTCAACGTCTACACCGACAATGCCCGGGTGAAATCCTTCGTCGACAAGTTCAAGCCGGAAGCCGCCAAGATCACCCCGGCCGATGACCTGCCGGGCAGCTTCGAGGCCCAGTTCTATGAGACCTTTTCCATGCTCGCCGACGTGCTCAAGAAGGCGAACAAAACCGACGCCAGCCCGGTGGCGGAGCTGCGCGGCGCCGTCAAGGACGGCCTGTCGGGCCTGAAAGACTTCGAGGGCGTGACGGGCAAAACCAGCATGGACGAGAAGGGGGACGGCGTCAAGGCCAATTACCCCATGGTCGTCAAAAACGGCAAATACGAGGTGTTGAAGTAACCGGCGGTGGACAGTTGCAGAGGGGGAACGCCGCCACCCGGCAGGGTCTGTGGCGTTCCCCCTTTCCATTCGCATTGTTGAAACGGGGGATGGCCCATGCTGCTGCTTCAGCAAATCGTAAACGGTGTGATGCAGGGCAGCATTTATGCCCTCGTCGCCATCGGTTACTCCCTGGTCTTCGGCCTCTTGAACCTGCTCAACCTGGCCCATGGGGAGTTGTTCATGCTGTCCGGTTTTATCGGGCTTTTCCTGATGTCCCATTTTGAGTTTCCCCTGTGGCTCGCCCTTCCGTTGACGATGGTGGCCGCCGGCGCCATCGGCGTCGGCGTCGAGGCGCTCTGTTTCCGTCCCATCAAGAAAGAGCACCACCTGGCGCCGATCGTCAGCACCATCGCCTTCGGATCGGTCCTGGTCAACAGCATGGTCAATCTCGTCGGTTCGGAGCCGCAGGTCTTTCCCGCTCACGTGGAAATCCCCGACATCGCCCTCGGCGCTCTGCTGATCAGCGGTTCCCAATTGCTCAGCTTTGTCATCGCCGTCGCCTTGATGGTGCTCCTTTCTTACATCGTGGAAAAGACGAAGCTCGGCCGGGCGATCCGGGCGATGGCCGAAAATGAAAAGGCCGCCCAGATCCTCGGCGTCAATGTGCGCAAGACGGTGATGATCACCTTTTTCATCTCCGCCGCCCTGGCCGGCATCGCCGGCATCCTGGTGGGCCTGCGCTTCGGCAAGCTGAGCCCCTTCATCGGCGCCACCATCGGCCTCAAGGCCTTGGCGGTCATGGTCATCGGCGGCCTCGGCAACATCTACGGCGCCATGCTGGCCGGATTGATCCTGGGCGTCCTCGAAGCGGCCACCGTCGTCATCCCCGGCCTCTCCCCCTATGTGGACGCCGTCATCTGGGGATTCCTCGTCTTCATCCTGCTCTTTAAACCGACAGGGCTCCTGGGCACACGGGTCCAGACGGAAAGGGTGTGAGCGGGATGGAAGAATCGGTGCTCGTCTTTGCCGGCGTCAACGTCATTCTGGCGGTCAGTCTCTACGTCACCCTCTCCACCGGACAGATCTCCCTGGGCCATGGGGCCTTTATGGCCATCGGCGCCTACCTGGCGTCCGTGCTGACCGTCAATGTTCACGTCCACCTCTATGGGGCCATGGCTGCGGCCGCCCTGGTCAGCGGCCTCGTCGGCATCGCCGTCGGTTTTCCGGCCTTGCGGGTGAAAGGGATCTACCTCGCCATCGGCACCCTCGGCCTGTGCGAAGTGGTGGAGGTCTTCTTTCACAAGTTCGAGTACACCGGCGCCGCCTCCGGTTTCAGTGGCATGAGCGGAACGACGATCCCCCTCGTCTGGACTGTGGCGGCGCTGTGCCTGCTCTTTTGCTGGCAACTCAGCCGCTCTCGGATGGGCTGGGCCTTCAAGGCGATCAAGGAGGATGAGGTGGCCGCCCAGACGATGGGCCTCCCCATCACCTACCTCAAGGTGGCCGCCTTCGGCATCAGCGCCGCCATGGCCGGACTCGGCGGCGCCCTCTACGCCCACTACATTTTTTTTATCGATCCGGCGGCCTTCGGCTATCACACGTCCCTGTTGATCCTCTTTTACGTCATCTTCGGCGGCGCCGAGACCTTCTGGGGCGCCGCGCTGGGCGCCTTGCTCCTGACGTTGCTCCCCACCTTCATCCGGGGACTGGAGGAATGGCGCATCACCGCCTATGGCCTGTTGATCATGGCCATGATGGCGGTTCGTCCCCAGGGCCTGATCGCGCCGGAGACGATCAACAGCCTGAAAGCTGTCTTTTCCCGCTCCCCCGGCGCCGGTGGCGCGACCGGTGGCCTGGTCCATCCCGGCGGCCATGCCTCCTCCCTGTCGGCGTCCCATCCAACTACCGCCGTTGCGCCCGAGTCAACATCCGATGAATCCGGGGGAGGATGAGGCGATGCTGGTCGTCGATGAGGTTCACAAGAGTTTTGGCGGTCTCAACGTCATCCATGAAGTCACCTTCCAGGTGCCTGACGGGGCGATCTTCAGCCTGATCGGCCCGAATGGCGCTGGGAAAACGACCCTGTTCAACATGATCACCGGCATCTACCCCATCGACCGCGGCCACATCTCCTACCAGGGGACGATGCTCAATGAACAGAGCCCCCATGCGATCACCCGCCTGGGCATCGCCCGCACCTTTCAAAACATCCGCCTCTTCCCCCACATGACGGTGCTGGAGAATGTGCGGATCGGCCAGAGCCCGCTGATCGGCGCCGGGTTCAAAAGCCTGATTCCGGGGTATCAGCGGGCTCTGGAAAACCGGTTGCGGACGGAAGCGGAACGGCTGCTCGAACTGCTCCATCTGGCCGATAAAAAGCACCGCTCTGCCGCGGAACTCTCTTACGGCGATCAGCGGCGGCTGGAGATCGCCCGGGCCATGGCCACGGGCGCCCGGTTGCTCCTGCTCGACGAGCCGGCGGCGGGATTGAACCCGGAGGAGAGCCAGGAACTGAACCGGATTATCTTAAAAATCCGCGACGAGGGGCACACGATCCTGCTCATCGAACACGACATGTCCGTCGTCATGGAGATCTCCGACTTGGTCGCCGTGATCAACTTCGGCGAAAAGATCGCCGAAGGGACGCCGGCCGAGGTGCAACAAAACCCGCTCGTCCTCGAAGCCTACCTGGGAAAGGATGACGAATGATGGAGACGATCATCAAGGTGTCGAACCTGTCCGTGTCCTACGGTCCCATCCAGGCGCTGCGGGGAATCGATGTGGAGGTGCGCCGGGGCGAAACGGTGACCCTGATCGGCGCCAATGGCGCCGGTAAGACGACGCTGCTGCGGGCGCTGTCGGGCCTGTTGAAACCGAAGGAAGGAATGATCGAGCTTTTCGGGCGGGATATCGGCCGCAGCGCCCCTCACGAGCGGGTGAGGATGGGACTCATCCACGTGCCCGAGGGTCGCGCCATCCTGGGCCGGATGTCCATCGAAGATAATCTGCTCATGGGCGCCTACTGCCGGGAGGATGAGAAGGAAATCCAGGATGATTTGGAGAAAATCTACAACCTCTTTCCCATTCTCCGGGAGCACGCCCGGTTGCCGGCCCGGACATTATCGGGCGGTCAGCAGCAGATGCTGGCCATCGGGCGCGGGTTGATGGCCCGGCCGAAGGTGATGATGCTTGACGAGCCATCGCTGGGCCTGGCGCCGATCGTCATCCGGGAGATTTTCCAGATCATCCGCACCCTCCATGAGCGCGGCATCACCGTTTTGCTGGTGGAACAGAACGCCAAACAGGCCCTCAAGGTGGCCGACCGCGGCTATGTCCTGGAGAATGGCCGGATCACCCATGCCGACACAGGCGTCAACCTGCTGCACAGCGAGGAGGTCACCAAGGCCTATCTGGGCGAGCGAAAACAATTGGCCTAAAACCGGCATGGACACCGGCAATCAATAATTTCAATGCGCAGCGGATCGGCAGCGGCGCCGGCACCGGCGAGTGGACGGGATGATCGCAGCGGAAAGGCAGTTTTGGATCGTGATTCATTATGGAAAATCATCAAGAAGGGAGAACACCGATGGAACTGATAACCGCCATTGAGGGACGAAGAAGCATCCGCAAATACAAACGGGAAGAGCCGCCCAAAGAAGCGCTTGAGAAAATCATTGACGCCGGTCTCTGGGCGCCGTCGAACATGAACGTCCAGCCCTGGCATTTCGTAATCGTCCGCGGTGAAAAGCGGAACGAACTGTTGGAGGTGATCCGCCACTCCGGCCAGGCGATCCTGCCGAAGCTGGAACGGATTTTCGCCGACAAGCCGAAGGTGATCAAGTTTACGCTCGATTTTTTTCAGGACCTGGGCAAGGCGCCCATCCTCATCTTCTGCTACGGTCCCGAAGCCTGCGCCCCCCTCTCCGGCGACCTGAGCGCCCAGGAGCGGCGTGTCGCCAATTTCGAGTACTCGACAAACCTCCAGAGCGTATCGGCGGCGATCCAGAACATGCTGCTCGCTGCCCACGAGGCCGGCCTAGGGACCTGCTGGATGACCGGCCCGCTCCATGTGGCTGATGAGGTGAATGAACGCCTCGGCGTCAACGGCAAAGAGCTGGTCGCCGTGATCACCCTGGGCTATGCCGATCAGTCGCCGCCGGCGCCGCCCCGCAAACCGGGCCGGGTAGACTGGCTGGGCTTTGACGACTAACGGTCCAAAAAAATCGATTGCAACAGAGAAGCGGAAGGCCGCGCGTCGAACGATGCGTGGCCTTCCGCTTTGTCATCTTGGTCTTTTGGCTTGAGCGCTCGCCTTGCTCACCGCGGGCCTTTGCCCTAGAGGCTTCGCTCCAGCAATTCCGCCAGGTCGAGCGTCTGCACACGCCCCTCAGCTTCCCGGGCCTTGCAGCCGTCGGTCAGCATGGTGAGGCAATAGGGACAGGCCGAGCAGATCACATCGGCGCCGGTCTGCAGCGCTTCGTCGGTGCGGTTCTCGTTGATCCGGCTGCCCAGGTGTTCCTCCATCCACATGCGCCCGCCGCCAGCGCCACAGCAGAAGGATTTTTCCAGGCTGCGCGGCATCTCGGCCAGTTTCACGCCGTTGACGGCGGCGAGAACCTTGCGGGGCGGCTCATAGATCTCATTGTAGCGGCCGAGGTAACAGGAGTCGTGGAAAGTGACCGTCAGTTCGACCGGTTTGGCCGGACGCAGTTTTCCTTCCCGCACCAGTTGTTCCAGCAGGACCGTGTGGTGGATCACCTCAAAGTCGCCGCCGAATTGAGGATATTCGTTTTTGAGGGTGTTAAAGCAGTGGGGGCAGGCGGTGATGATCTTATGGATGTTGAGTTCCTTCCAGGTCTCCACGTTCGTCATGGCCATCTCCTGGTAGAGGTACTCGTTGCCCATCCGGCGCGCCGTCTCGCCGCAGCACCACTCATCGCCACCCAGGATGGCAAAGGAGACGCCGGCTTTTTGAAGCAGGCGGGTCAGGGAGGCGGTTATCTTGCGCGCCCGGTCGTCGAAGGAACCGGCGCAGCCCACATAGAGGAGGTACTCGGCCTCGGGGGCTTCATCCCAGGTGGGCACATCCAGGCCGTCGGCCCATTCGCCGCGGCGACCCTTGGGCAATCCCCAGGGGTTCCCCTGCTTTTCCATGTTGTTGAAGGTTCGCTGCACGTCTTCGGGAAATTCGCTCTCCGTCAAGACCATGTAGCGGCGCATCTCCACCAGTTTGGGGATATGTTCGTTGCTGACGGGACAGGCTTCCATGCAGCCCCGGCAGGTGGTGCAACTCCAAAAGAAGTCTTCGCTGAAGACCTCGCCGGTCACTTTTTTCTCCAAGAGCGCCTGTTCCGCCTCGGTCAGGCAATCGGCCGCTTCACCGGAAGCGGAGTCGGCCGTTGCCGCCGTTTCCCGAGCGGCTTGCAGCGCTTCGTTGGCGGCGCCCTCCTGAGCGTGGCCGCCATTCCGGCGGATCCGCTCCAACAGGGGGCCCTTCTCGTCGATGTGTTGGCGCAATGTCACATGGAGCGCCTTCGGGTTGAGCGGTTTCCCTGTCTGGTAGGCGGGGCACTGGTCGGTGCAACGGCCGCACTGAACACAGGTATAGGCGTCAAATAACTGTTTCCAGGTGAAGTCCTCCATTTTGGCGACACCGTAGGATTCGACCGACTCGTCTTCAAAATCGATCTTGGAGAGCGCCCCTTTGGGTTCGAGTGATTTCCAGTAGGCGTTAAAGGGCGCGAAGACGAGGTGCAGGTGTTTCGACTGGGGGATCAGAACGGCAAAGGCAAACATGGTGACGAAGTGAACCCACCAGAAGATCCAGACGGCTTTTTCCGCCTGCTCCGGCGAATACCCGGCAAAAAATTGCGACGCCAAGGCAGCCACCGGCGCATAGGCCATCTGCTTGACCCCCTCCCCGGCGGCAAACTGGGCGCCATGGGAGAGGGCTTCACTGGAGACGATGATGAGGATAAAGATCAGGATCAAAAAGGCTTCGCCACTGTTTTCCAGCCGCGCCGGCTTAAAGACGGTCCGGCGAAGCAGGCTGCCGATGACGCCGACGGCCACCAGCACGAGAAAGAGGTCTTTGAGCAACAGATAGGCCGGGTTGTCTCCCACCCCGGGGAGGGGGTGGGAGAAGAGGCCCTCGGCGACCATGTTCAGCACACCGAGACCGAGAATCAGAAATCCCCACATGATCAACAGGTGCAGACCGCCGGAAACAGGATCCTGCAGCACCTTTTTCTGACCTAACACATGGGTGAAAAACGCCTTCCACCGTTCATCGGATCGATCGAAGCGATCTTCCGGCTTGCCTAGCTGGGTGTATTGGTAGCGGCGACGGATCTCGTAGAGTGTGTAACCGCCGGCGACAGCGAGAAGGGCCGAAAAGGCTGCTGCGTTGAGTCCGTTCATCCAGCCTGCTCCGCGTTCCAATCGAGAACCCGTTTAAATTCCTCTGTCAGCAGGGGAACCACTTCAAAGAGATCGCCCACGATGCCATAGTCGGCCACTTTGAAGATGTTGGCTTCGGGATCCTTGTTGATGGCCACGATGACCTTGGAACCGCTCATCCCGGCCAGGTGTTGGATGGCGCCGGAGATGCCGGCGGCGATGTACAGGGTCGGCGAGACCGTTTTGCCCGTCTGGCCCACCTGGTCCTGGTGAGGCCGCCAGCCGGCGTCAACAGCCGCCCGGGAAGCGCCGACGGCGGCGCCCAGCACATCGGCCAGGGCTTCGAGGATGCGGAAGTTTTCGGCGCCCTTCATCCCGCGACCGCCGGAGACGATGATCTCGGCCTCCGTCAGTTCCGGACGCGTCGAGATTTGACGAACCACATCGCGGACAAGGACGCGCAGGTCGTCGGCGGCAAGGGACACGGCCGCTGTCTCGACGGCAGCCGTGCCGCCAACGGCTTCGGCGGCGGCAAACACGTTCGGCCGGACCGTCACGATCAGCGGATGGGCGACGGCTGTGACACGTTGAAAGGCTTTTCCGGCGTAAATGGGCCGGATGAATTGGCCGTCGGCATAGTCGATGATGTCGCTGATCTGACCGGCGCCGACCCGCTGGGCGACGCGCGGCGCCACGTCTCGGCCGGTGGCTGTGTTGGCGATCAGCACGATCTCCGGTTGATCGCGCTGGATCAGTTCGCTGAGCACCCGCGCATATTTGGCCGCCGTATAGCTCTGCAGATCGGCATGATCGGCCACAATCACCTTGCTTACGCCGTAGTTGCCCAGTTCCGGGGCGATGGCGGCGACGCCGTCACCGATCAAGAGGGCTTCCACATCCCCCAGCTGGCGCGCCAGGGTGATCATTTCGAGACTGACTTTTTTCAACTTTTGGTCTTGCGCTTCCGCTACGACCCAAATCTTTGCCATGCTCTATGTTCCTCCCTTATCTCGACTGAATATTCCCCGCCCCTTTGTTGCAGCAGGCAGCGAGGAAGCGGTCTGATCAGATGACTTTGGCTTCTTCCCGCAGCGCGGCCACCAGCGACTGCACAGCGGCGGCGGGATCGTCCTTGTAGACCTTGCCGGCCGCCTTGGCCTTGGGCAGGAAGGTTTCGCTGATCTGAACCTTTGCGGCAACGCCGGCCGGCAGCAGGCTGCTGGCGGGGATGGTTTTCAGTTCCTTTTTCTTGGCCTGCATGATCCCCTTCATGTTGGGGTAACGAGGCTCGTTGAGGCCCCGCTGGGCCGTGATGACAGCCGGCAGGGATGCTTCGAGGACCTCGCTGCCGCCGTCGATCTCCCGCCAGGCGACGGCTTTGTTCCCCTCGATCTCCAACTTCGTCACCACATTGAGTTGCGGCAGGTTCAGTTGTTCGGCCACACGGACGGCCACCTGGGCCGAACCGTCGTCGATGGCCCGCCAGCCGCCCAGGATCAGGTCAAAGCCGTCCTGTTGGATCGCCTCGGCCAAGGCGACGGCGATCACCCCTTCATCGGCGGCCAGGCCGTCCGTGTCGATGCGCACAGCCCGGTCGGCGCCCATGGCGAGGGCTTTGCGCAACGATTCCTGCACTTTGGCGCCGCCGGCGGAGATGACGACCACCTCGCCCTTGCCGGCCTTTTCTTTGAGTTGCAACGCCTCTTCCACGGCGAGTTCATCGTAGGGGTTGATGATGTAAGTGACGCCTTCCGGCACGACGGCGCCATCCTTGACGATGATCCGGTCTTCCGTATCAAAGGTTTGTTTGAGCAGTACGGCAATCTTCACTGATGTAACCTCCTCTATTCACCCTTAAATTCGGCTTTGCGCTTTTGCAGGAAGGCGGCCATGCCTTCTTTTTGGTCGGCCGTCGCGAATCCGCTGGCAAACAACTCGGCCTCATAGGCGATCGCCCGGTTGAGATCCAGGTTGCTGCCTTCCCGGAGCGCCGCTTTGGCGGCGATCACCGCCAGGGGTCCCCGGCCGGCGATGCGCCCGGCGATGGCCTTGGCCTCTTCGATCAGCGATTCGGCGGGAACGACCTTGTTGACCAGGCCGATGCGCAGCGCCTCGTCGCTGCCGATCATGTCACCGGTGTACAGGAGTTGGGCCGCCATGCCCTGTCCAACGAGGCGGGGCAGCCGCTGGGTCCCGCCAAAACCGGGGATGACCCCCAGGGTAACCTCGGGCTGGCCGAAGCGGGCATTCACCGAGGCGATGCGGAAATCGCAGGCCATGGCCAGTTCACAGCCGCCTCCGAGGGCGAAACCGTTGACGGCGGCGATGACCGGCTGGGGCAGTTCTTCGATCCGTTGAAAGGCCCGCTGGCCCAACCGGGAGAAGGCCCGGGCTTCGGCCAGGTCGAAGGCGCTCATCTCGGCGATGTCGGCGCCGGCGACAAAGCTTTTTTCCCCGGCGCCGGTCACGATGACGGCGGCGATCGACCGGTTATCGGCGATGGCCGCAAAAGCCTGGTCCAACTCCAACAAGAGGGCCCGGTTCAGCGCGTTGAGCGCTTTGGGGCGGTTGATTGTCACGATGGCGATGGACCCTGCCGTTTCGTAAATCAGGTGTTGAAAATCCATCAGCGCCCTCCCATAAGCAAAAATGATGATGTTGCCGGTTCCCTGTTGGGAAGCCCGGATCGCTTTTTAACTGAGCCATCGCTCATCGAAGGAGATGCCGCGCGATGACCATCTGCTGGACCTGGTTGGTCCCCTCGTAGATCTGGGTCACCTTGGCGTCGCGCATGTACCGTTCCACCGGGTACTCCCGCGTGTAGCCGTATCCGCCCAGCAGTTGCACACAATCGGAGGTGACCCGCATGGCCGTATCGGTGGCATATTTTTTCGCCATGGCCGCCTCCTTGCCATGGGGGCGGCCGGTCGTCTTCAGCCACGCTGCCCGGTAGACGAGCAGCCGGGCCGCGTCGATCTCGGTGGCCCGATCGGCCGCCAGCCACTGGATGCCCTGGTTGGCCGCGATCGGCCGGCCGAACTGTTCGCGCTGTTTGATGTACCGGAGGGCGTAGTCGAAGGCGCCAGCAGCGATGCCGAGACCCTGGGCGGCGATGGCGATGCGGCCGCCGTCAAGCAGTTGCATGGCCACCGTAAACCCCTGGCCGCTGTCGCCGAGAACGTTCGCCTTCGGCACGAGGGCGTTCTCAAAGTGAAGTTCGCAGGTGACCGAGCCGTGCAGGCCCATCTTTTCCACCGGCTTTGAGATTGTCAGACCGGGCGTGTCCCGCTCGACGATCAGGCAGGTGATCCCCTTCGCGCCCCGGCTGGCCGGCTCGGTGCGCACAAAGGTGACGAAGAGTCCCGCCTCGCTGGCGTTGGTGATAAAGACCTTGCTGCCGTTGAGCCGCCAATGGTCGCCCTCATCAGCGGCCATCAAGGCGAGACTGGCGGCGTCCGAACCGGCGTTGGGCTCGGTCAAGGCATAGGCGCCGATCATCTCGCCGGTGACCAGGCGGGTCAGGTATTTCTCCCGCTGGACATCAGACCCGAACCGGGCGATGCTGGCGCAGGCGAGACCCGTGTGAACGGCCACGATCACCGCCGTCGAGGCGCAGACCTTGGCCAGTTCCTCGATCATCAGCACATAGGACAGGTACTCGCCGCCGGAGCCGCCGTATGCTTCCGGGATGGTGAGACCGAGCAGCCCCAGTTCGCCCATCTTTTGGATCGTTTCCCGGGGAAAGCGATGCTCCCGGTCGACCCGCTCGGCGAGGGCAGCCACCTCGTTGCGGGCCAGCTTGCGGACCATCTCCAAAAAGAGTTCCTGCTCCTCGTTCAGCGCGAAGTCCATCAAGCGTACCGGTAAAAGCCGCGGCCCGATTTGCGTCCCAGCCAACCGGCCTTCACGTACTGGCGAAGGAGCGGGCAGGGCCGATACTTGGGATCGCCGTAGCCATCCTGGAGGACCTCCAAAATGGCCAGCACCGTGTCAAGGCCGATCAGGTCGGCCAGGGTGAGGGGGCCCATGGGGTGATTCATGCCGAGCTTCATGATCGTGTCGATGCTTTCCGCTGAAGCGACCCCTTCATAGAGGCACCAGATGGCCTCGTTGATCATCACCTGCAACACCCGGTTGGAGATGAAGCCAGGCACGTCGCGGCAATCGGCCGGTGTCTTGCCCAGTCGCCGGCTGAGGGCTTCCACCGTTTCGTAGGTCTCATCCGAAGTGGCCAGGCCGCGGATGATCTCGACCAGTTTCATCAAGGGCACCGGGTTCATGAAGTGCATGCCGATCACCTGTTCCGGCCGCTTCGTCACAGCAGCGATCTCCGTGATCGGCAGTGATGACGTGTTGGAGGCGAGGATGGCGCCGGCAGGGGCGTGGCGATCGAGTTCGCGGAAGATCTTCGCTTTCACGTCCATGTTCTCCACGACGGCTTCAATGGCGATGTCGCACTCGGCGACGGCGGCCAGATCGTCCGAAGGGGTCAGCCGCGCCAGTGTCGCCTCCATCTCTTCGGGCGACAACTTCCCTTTTTCCACAAACTTGCCCAGGCTCTTGCGGATCCCTTGCAGTCCTCGTTGGACCACATCCATGTTGACGTCATGCAAGATGGTGGGAATACCGGATTGGGCGGCTACCTGGGCGATGCCGCTGCCCATCTGTCCGGCGCCAATGACCATGATGGCGCGAATCTCCATGCTTCTCGTCCTTTCTCTTTTGTGAAATCAGTCGACGCGCAGCATGAGCGCGTCCCCTTGAGCGGCGCCGCTGCAGATGGCGGCAATGCCTGTGCCGCCGCCCCGCCGCCGCAATCCGTGGATCAGCGTCGCGACGATGCGCGCGCCGCTGGCGCCGATGGGATGGCCGAAGGCGACGGCGCCGCCGTTGACATTGACCTTGTCCAGGTCGTAGGCGGCAATTTTTTGACTGATGAGGACGACCGCGGCAAAGGCCTCGTTCACCTCAAAGAGATCCATGTCAGTGAGTTTTTTTCCGGTTTTGGCCAACAGCCGGTTGATGGCGTGACCGGGCGCGCTGGCCAAGTCCCTCGCCTCCAGTGCCACTTCGGTATGACCGAGCAAGGTGGCCAAGGGACGAAGTCCCAGCGCTTCGGCCTTTTCCCGGCTCATCAGCACCAGCGCGCCGGCGCCGTCATTGACGCTGGGCGCGTTGCCGGCCGTGACCGACCCGTTCGGATCGAAGATGGGCGGGAGTTTGGCCAGCCCTTCCCGTGTGGTGGGGCGAGGCTGCTCATCCCGATCGACGACGACCGGCGCGCCCTTTTTCTGCGGCACCGTCACCGGAACGATCTCCTCGGCGATCCGGCCGCCGGCGATCGCATCCGCCGCCCGTTGCTGGCTCCGCAAGGCCCATTCGTCCTGATCTTCCCGGCTGACGCCGTATTGGCCGGCCAGTTCAGAACCGTGCAGGGCCATGTGACGGTCATAAAAGGGGCACCAGAGGCCGTCATGAACCATCAGGTCCACAGCCTCGAAATTGAACATGCGCTGCCCCCAGCGGGCCGATGGCAGATAGTAGGGCGCCTGGCTCATGCTCTCCATCCCGCCGGCGACGGCTGTGTCGATCTCGCCGGCGGCGATCATCCGGGCCGTCAGGGCAACGGAGATCATGCCGCTGGCGCACACCTTGTTCACCGTCAAAGAAGGCGTCTCCCAAGGGATGCCCGCCAGGCGCGCCGCCTGCCGGGAGGGGATCTGACCGGCTCCGCCCTGGAGCACCTGCCCCATCGTGACATACTCAACAGACTCCGGCTCCAACCCGCATTGCCGGAGCGAGCCTTCGATAGCGGCGGCGCCCACCTCCACCGATTTCAGCGACGACAAGGCGCCTCCGAATTTGCCGAACGGCGTCCGGACCGCGCTGACAACGACCACTTCACGCAACAAAGCCACCCCCATTTATTTGCAACCACCCCATGGGTGCGTTGCGGTGTAAGATATAGCTACGCAAAAAAATGCCAAAATCCTGCTAGATTTTTTTCAAAAATCACTTAATTAAGAAAATTACAAATAGTTATATTAATAAGTTGTATATTTGTGTAATTTATGGACGTTCCCTCTAGGGATCATGCCCCTTCCCCGCAGACGCCTCGCCTCGATGGCCCTAAGAATAATTTAATTATTCTGATAAATCAAGCAGGAAGCCTGTCTTGAATGGCGAAGAACTACTCCTGCCCAAAAACAAAATGAATCCTTTTATTGAAATTTCAGGGCCCATCGATGCCCGGGCAGCCAATAAGGCACAGAAGGAGGAAGCGCCATTGCCTGGTTCGTTCAACATGTCCGATTATAAGCAGACCTGCGCCGAGTTTACATGGGAGGTCCCGCCGTCGTACAACTTCGCCCGCGATGTCCTCGATCGATGGGCCGCTGATCCGGATCGGCTGGCCTTGTGGTGGGTCGATGATCACGGGAATGAAGACAAGAAGACCTTCCGGGAACTGAGCGACGCCGCCCAACGGTTCTGCAACGTTCTCGAGGCCCAGGGGGTCGGCAAAGGCGATGTAGTCGTCGTCATCCTCCCGCGCCTCGTCGAGTGGTGGATCATCCACATCGCCTGCCTGCGCATGGGCGCTGTGATCAGCCCAGGCACGATGCAATTGACGGCCAAGGACATCCGGTTTCGCCTGCAAGCGGCCGATGGGCGCTGCATCATCACCACCAACGCCGTCGCCCCGCGGGTTGACGAGATTTATAGCGAATGCCCGACAATGACCAGCCGTATTCTCATCGGCGGTGAGCGGGAAGGCTGGATCGACGGCCACCGGGCTCTCTCAGAGGCCCATGATCGCTTTCCCGCAGCCGACACGGCCGCGGATGACAATGCCATCCTCTACTTCACCTCTGGCACGACGGGCTATCCGAAGATGACGGTGCACACCCATGCCAGCTACCCCATCGGCCATACCGTCACCGGGCGCTACTGGCTCGACCTGCGCCCGGAAGACCTGCATTGGAATCTCAGCGACACGGGCTGGGCAAAGGCGGCCTGGAGCAGCTTTTTTGGCCCCTGGATCTGCGGCGCCGCCGTCTTCATCCATCACAGCGACCGCTTCGATCCAAAAAAGACGCTGCAACTGCTCGACCAGTATCCCATCACCACCTTCTGCGGCGCGCCGACCATCTACCGCATGCTCGTGCTGGAAGATCTGAAGGCCTATCGCTTTGCCCACCTGCGCCACTGTGTCGGCGCCGGAGAGCCGCTCAACCCGGAGGTGATCGACACCTGGAAGGAAGCGACGGGCCTCACGATCCGCGACGGCTATGGGCAAACCGAATCGGTTCTCCTTGTCGGCAGTTTCCCCTGCCTGGAACCGCGCATCGGCTCCATGGGCAAACCGTCGCCCGGCTTTGACATTCAGGTGATCGATGACATGGGCAACATCCTGCCTCCCCACAAAGAGGGCGACATCGCCGTCCGCGTCCGGCCTCACCGGCCGGTGGGGCTGTTCAAGGAGTATTGGCGCGACCCGGAAAAGACGGCCGCCGTCTTTCGCGGCGATTGGTACCTCACGGGCGATCGGGCCTACCGCGATGAAGAGGGCTACCTCTGGTTCGTCGGTCGCGCCGATGATGTGATCCTCTCGGCGGGCTATCGCATCGGCCCCTTTGAGGTGGAGAGCGCTCTGCTCGAGCATGAGGCAGTTGCCGAATCGGCCGTCGTGTCCAGCCCGGACGAGGTCCGCGGCGAGGTGGTCAAGGCCTTTGTCGTGCTCCGTCCCGGCTTCATGCCTTCTGACCAATTGGCGAACGAATTGAAGGAGCATGTCAAAGAGGTGACAGCCCCCTACAAATACCCGCGCCTGATCGAATTCATCCCTTCCCTGCCCAAAACCGTCTCCGGCAAGATCCGCCGTGTCGAGTTGCGCAACCGCGAGTGGAAGGAGCACCGGAATTCCTAACCGCATCATCCCCAAGCGCCAAAAGGCAAAGCACAGGTCCGTTCTCAAAGGGATAAACGAAAAGACCTCTGCGCAGCCACCTTGTCATGAGGTGGCTCGCCCAGAGGTCTTTTTCCTGTTTTTTTTCTTCAGACCGATTGTGCTCACCGCAGACGAGTGGACAGGGGAGGACAGGGAAAGGTCACATATTCCGCCGGTACCGGCCGCCCACCTCATAGAGGGCGGCGGTGATCTGCCCCAGGCTCGCCACAGGGACCGTCTCCATCATTTCGGCAAAGATATTGCCGCCGTTGCGCACCACATCTTTCAGCCGCGCCAAGGCGAGAGCCGCCTCTTCACGATGGCGGTGCTGGAATTCGCGCAGGCGATCGATCTGTTGGCGCTTCTCCTCTTCCGTGGCCCGGCTCAGTTCGATATTTTCTTCCACGTCGGAACCCTCTGGGTTGAGGAAGGTGTTGACGCCGATGATCGGCAGTTCCCCCGTATGCTTGCGCGTCTCATAGAGCAGCGATTCCTCCTGGATCTTGTTGCGCTGGTACTGTGTCTCCATGGCGCCGAGGACGCCGCCGCGCTCATTGAGGCGGAGAAACTCAGCGAGCACCGCTTCCTCGACCAGATCGGTCAGTTCCTCGATGATAAAGGCGCCCTGCAAGGGATTCTCGTTTTTGGCCAGGCCGAACTCCTTGCCGATGATCAGTTGGATGGCCATGGCGCGGCGCACCGACGCCTCTGTCGGCGTGGTGACCGCCTCGTCATAGGCGTTGGTGTGCAGGGAGTTGCAGTTGTCATAGATGGCCGACAATGCCTGCAGGGTGGTGCGGATGTCGTTGAAGTCCATCTCCTGGGCATGGAGGGACCGCCCCGACGTCTGGATGTGATACTTCAGCTTCTGGCTTCGCTCATTGGCATGGTACTTCTGCTTCATGACGACGGCCCAGATGCGCCGGGCCACCCGGCCAAGGACAGAGTACTCCGGATCGAGGCCGTTGCTGAAGAAGAAGGAGAGGTTGGGGGCGAAATCATCGATCTTCATCCCCCGGCTCAGGTAGTATTCCACGTAGGTGAAGCCGTTGGCCAGGGTGAAGGCCAGTTGGGTGATCGGGTTGGCGCCCGCTTCGGCGATGTGATAACCGGAGATGCTGACCGAGTAGTAGTTGCGCACCCGCTCCTGGATAAAGTATTCCTGGATGTCGCCCATCATCTTGAGGGCGAAATCGGTGGAGAAGATGCAGGTGTTCTGCCCCTGGTCCTCCTTGAGGATATCGGCCTGGACGGTGCCGCGCACCCGCTGCAGCGTCTCCGCACGCAGGCGAGCCCATTCGTCGGGATTGGGCCGGCGTCCCTCCCGCTCGGTAAATCGATCGACCTGCTGATCGATGGCTGTCTGTAAAAACATGGCCAGCAGGATCGGCGCCGGGCCGTTGATCGTCATCGACACGGATGTATTGGGCGCGCAGAGGTCAAAACCGGCATAGAGCCGCTTCACGTCCTCCCATGTGCAGACGTTGACGCCGCTGTTGCCGATTTTGCCGTAGATGTCCGGGCGGTCGGCCGGATCCTCGCCATAGAGGGTGACGCTGTCAAAGGCGGTGCTCAGGCGGATGGCCGGATCGTCTTTGCAGAGGTAGTGGAAGCGCCGGTTTGTCCGCTCCGGCGTGCCTTCGCCGGCAAACTGGCGCCGGGGATCCTCCCCTTCCCGCTTGAAGGGAAACACGCCTGCCGTAAAAGGGAACTGGCCGGGAACATTTTCGTTGAGGGCCCAGCGCAGGATCTCGCCCCAGTCGGCATAACGGGGTAGGGCCACCTTGGGGATGGGCGTCCCTGACAGGGTTGTCGTGAACAAGGCGGTGACGATCTCCCGATCGCGCGCGGTTGTGACCCACTGGGCCTGGCGATAGGAGGTACAGAGACCGTCCCAGTTGTCCAGGATCCGGCGGCAATCGGGATGGAGCCGTTCCTGCCACGACCGGATCTGTTCGTCCAGTTCGGCAAGAGCGGCGGAACCGTTCCGATTCGCCGCCCCCTCCTCCCCTTCGGCCAGCAATCGCCGCGCGCCCTGAAGTTGATAGAGGCGCCGGGCCACCTCGACCTGCGCTTCCACGAAGGCGCGGTAATCGCGGGCGGCATGAACGATCTCGGCCAGGTAGTTGACCCGCTCAGCCGGGATGACGCCGCCGGAGGGGCGGGCCTCGGGAAATTCCGCAGAATGGAGGGGAGCGAGCGAGGACAGCCCGTCCGGCGAAAGCGACACACCCACTGGCGCCGCTGCCGGCTCAGCCGGCAAAGGCCAGAGGCCACCGGTTTTTTCGCTCACCATCGCCATCAGGCGATGAAAAAACCGCTCGACACCCGGGTCGTCAAACTGGCTGGCCACCGTACCGAAGACCGGCGTCTGATCATCGGGCCTGTCAAAGTCGTTGCGGCTGCGCCGCCACTGCTTGCGCACGGCCCGCAAGGCGTCTTCGGCGCCGCGCCGGTCATACTTGTTGATGACGACGGCGTCAGCGAAGTCGATCATGTCGATCTTCTCCAACTGGGTGGCGGCGCCGAACTCGCTCGTCATCACATAGACGGAGACATCGCTCACATCGATGATCTGGTGATCGCCCTGACCGATGCCGGAGGTTTCCACGATGACGAGGTCATAGCCGGCGGCCTTGACGACAGCGATGGCGTCATCAATGGCGCGGCTGAGTTCGCTGCGCGAATGGCGGGTGGCGAGCGAGCGCATGAAGACGCGGGGATGGTGGATGGCGTTCATGCGGATGCGATCGCCCAGCAGCGCGCCGCCGGTCTTCCACTTGGAGGGATCGACAGACAGCAAGGCGAGCCGCTTGTCGGGATAGGCCGCCAAAAAGCAGCGGACCATCTCATCGATGAGCGAGCTTTTGCCGGCGCCGCCCGTTCCCGTCACGCCGATGACCGGCGTCTTCGCTCGATGAAGGCGCAACCGGTCAAAGAGGGCAGCCACAGCGGAGTCAGGGGCGAGCACATTGTTTTCGGCCAGCGAGATCCAGCGGGCCACCTGGGGCCAGGCGCGCCGTTCCGGTGACAGCCCCTCCATCCCCTGGGGCTCCGCCGCCGGCGGCGCAAAATCGGCCTGGCTGACGAGAAAATCGATCATCCCCTGCAGCCCCATGCGCCGCCCGTCTTCGGGGGAGAAGATCTTGCCGACGCCATAGGACTCCAACTCCCGGATCTCCCGGGGAACGATCACCCCGCCGCCGCCGCCAAAGACGCGGATATGGCTCAGATCCCGCTCACGAAGCATGTCGATGATGTATTTGAAAAACTCGATGTGTCCGCCCTGGTAGGAGGTGACAGCGATGGCCTGGACATCCTCTTGGGTGGCCGCGTCAATGATCTCCTCCACCGACCGGTTGTGGCCCAGGTGGATGACCTCCACCCCGCCGGCCTGCATCAACCGTCGCATGATATTGATCGACGCGTCATGGCCGTCAAAGAGACTGGTCGCCGTGACAATGCGCACGGCATGGCGTGGCCGGTACGGTTCTGTCATCTCACTTCTCCCCGCTCTCTGCCTTTACTTCAGTACCGACGCGGCGATGACGGTGCGTTGGATCTCGCTGGTTCCTTCGTAGATTTCGGTGATTTTGGCGTCGCGCATCATCCGCTCGACAGGGTATTCCCGGGTATAGCCGTATCCGCCATGGATTTGCACCGCTTTGGTGGTGACCGACATGGCCGTCTCGGAGGCGTAGAGCTTTGCCATGGCCGACTGTTTGCTGTAGGGCAGACCGGCGTCCTTCAAGTACGCCGCCTGGTAAACGAGCAAGCGAGCGGCTTCAATGGCCGTCGCCATGTCGGCCAACATCCACTGGAGCCCCTGATTGGCGCTGATCGGCTTGCCGAATTGTTCCCGCGTCTTGCTGTAGGCCACAGCCTGTTCAAAGGCGCCCTGCGCGATCCCCAGGGCCTGGGCGGCGATGCCGATGCGTCCGCCATCAAGGGTCATCATGGCGATCTTAAAGCCCTGGCCCTCTTCGCCGAGCCGGTTTTCCTCGGGGATGGGGCAGTTGTCGAAAACCAACTCATAGGTGCAGGAGGCGCGGATCCCCATCTTATGTTCCTTTTTGCCGAAGCTGAAACCGGGCGTTCCCTTTTCCACGATAAAGGCGGTCGTTCCCCGATGCTTTTTCGCCGGATCGGTCGCTGCGATCACCACGTAGTAATCGGCCCATTCGGCGTTGGTGATGAAGATCTTGCTCCCGTTCAAGACATAGCCGTCGCCATCACGCTGGGCCGTCGTTTTGAGCGATCCGGCATCGGAACCGGCGCCCGGTTCGGTGAGACCGAAGGCGCCAACGGAACGGCCCTCGGCAAGGGGCGTCAGGTATTTTTGTTTCTGCTCCTCTGTGCCGAAGGCATGGATCGGCCAGGCGCCCAGCGACGTATGAGCCGACAACAACACGCCGGAAGAGGCGCAGACGCGGCTCAACTCTTCGACGGCGATGACATAACTGAGGTTGTCCATCCCCGCCCCGCCATAGCTGTCGGAAAAGGGAATCCCCGTCAACCCCAGTTCGGCCATGTCGTCCCACAGGGCGCGATCATAGGTCTCCTGTTCATCCATCTCAGCCGCTTTGGGCGCAATCTTGGCCTCGGCAAAATCGCGCACCGTCTGGCGCAGCATCTCTTGTTCTTCAGAAAGACGAAAAATCATGGTGGAGACCTCCTACTTTCTTTTCTTTCACAGGCAAGAACGGACCGGAGCGAAGCAGGCGCCTGGGCTTATCGGTTACTGCCTTTCCTTCGGTTCAGCCTTTTCGTATTGTTGGACCACGCCGCTGCGCCGGAATTCGGCAATCTCCGCTTCCCGATAGCCCAGTTCGCGCAGCACCTCAGCGGTGTGCTCACCGAGCGCCGGGGAGTGACGGCGGCATTGGCAAGGCGTTTCGGAGAACCGGAAGGGGATGCCGGTCTCCATCAGCGGGCCTTCGGTGGGATGGATCGACTGGAGGATCATCTTTCGACTGCGCGCCTGCAGGTCAGCGCTCACCTGTTCCACATCCTGCACCGGGGTGCAACAGACATCACGGTGTTGAAAAAAGGCGGTCCATTCCGCCTGCGTCCTCGACCGGAACAACGCTGTGAGCGCCTCCATCCCTCGGCGGCGATCGACTTCCCCATCGCCGAGATCGATCAGATCCTCCCGGTCCACGGCGGCACAAAAGCGCTGCCAAAAGGGATCCTCCAGGGCAGCCAAAGCCATGTGCCGGCCATCGGCCGTCTCATAGGTGTTATACCGGGGCAGTGTTCCGGCGATCGGTTCCATCCCCCGGCGCGGCGGTTCTCCCGTCGTTCCAAAACGGGTCACATAGTGGCCCATCATCGCCACCACCGCATCGAGCATGGCCATATCGATGTACTGGCCCTTCCCCGTCTGATGGCGGTTTTCCAGGGCGGCGAGAATGGCGATGGCCGCCAGCATGCCGCTGATCAGATCGGACAAGGGCACAGCGGGGATGACCGGCGGTCCCCCCTTTTGTCCGATCAGATCCAAGAGTCCACCCAGCGCGAGGTAGTTGAGGTCATGGCCGGCCCGATCCCGGTAGGGACCGTCTTGACCGTAACCGGAGATGGCGCAGTAGAGGAGCCTCTCATTTTTTTCTCTCAGCGACGGATAGCCCAGGCCCAACCGTTCCATGACGCCGGGGCGAAAACCCTCCAGCAACACATCGCTGCCGGCAGCCATTCTTTCGATGATCTCCCGACCCGCTTCGGTCTTGATGTTGACGACCATGCTTCGTTTATTCCGGTTCAGGCTCAGAAAAAAATCGCTCTGTTCCCGGATCGGCGGAAACATCGTTCGCAGGTAATCACCTGTTTCCGGCGCCTCGATCTTGACCACCTCAGCCCCCAGATCCGCCAGCAGCAAAGAACAGAACGGCCCCGGCGCTAAGCGGGACAGATCTAGGATCTGCAACCCCTGCAAGGGTCCGGCAGGGGGGGATTGCCGATGATTTGCCAAATTGAGAAGGTCCCTCCTTCCACTGTCAATTTCCTTGACCACATCCCCTTGTGCAGAACGTGCGCTTGCTTTGCTGGCCATGCATTCCTCGCCGGGCATCTTCCACCGGCAGCAATGAAATCAAACCCATGGAAGGGTATGGTTTTTTTCGCTAGAAAAATAATAAAATCCTGCAATTCTTTTAAAAAATTCTGAATATTAATAATAAATAAAAATCGGCCGACTAGCCGTCGACCGATCCAAAGTGCCTATCTCCTGTTTGGGCTTCTATTTGGGCGCCTTTTCGCCTGGATAGTTGTTACACATCCAGGTTCCGCACATCCTTGGCATGGGTCTGAATGAACTCGCGCCGCGGTTCCACTCGATCACCCATAAGGGTCGTGAAGATCTGTTCCGCTTCGGCGGCATCTTCCATGGAAACCTGCAGCATCGTCCGGTGCTCGGGATCCATCGTCGTTTCCCAGAGTTGTTCCGGGTTCATCTCGCCGAGGCCTTTGTAGCGCTGGATGGTGATGCCGTCGCGGCCGGTCTTCTCCAGGTGGCGGTTCAGTTCGTTGTCATGATAGAAGTAACGCACATCGCGGCTCTTTTTCACCTGGTAAAGAGGCGGCTGAGCGATGTAGATATAGCCGTTTTCGATGAGCGGTTTCATGTGACGGTAGAAGAAGGTGAGCAGCAGCGTCCGGATGTGGCTGCCGTCCACGTCGGCGTCGGTCATCAGGCAGATGCGGTGATAGCGCGCCTTGCCAAGATCGAAATCCTCGCCGATGCCGGTGCCCATGGCCGTGATGAGCGCCCGGATCTCCTCGTTGGAGAGCACCTTGTCAAGACGGGACTTCTCTACGTTCAGGATCTTGCCGCGCAGGGGCAAGATGGCCTGAAAGCGCCGATCCCGGCCCTGTTTGGCGCTGCCGCCGGCGGAGTCACCTTCGACGATGTACAGTTCGCAGAGAGCGGGATCCTTGAAGGAGCAGTCGGCCAGCTTGCCCGGCAGGGAGGTCGACTCAAGGGCCGTCTTGCGGCGGGTCAGTTCCCGGGCCTTGCGGGCCGCTTCACGGGCGCGCATGGCGCCCAGCGCCTTCTCGATGATCCGCTTGGCCACGGCGGGGTGCTCTTCCAAGTAGGTGCCGACTCCCTCGCTGACACAGGCGTCGGCGATGCCCCGCACCTCCGAGTTGCCCAGTTTGGTCTTGGTCTGGCCCTCAAACTGGGGTTCACGGACCTTGACGGAGATGACGGCGGTGATCCCCTCGCGGATGTCCTCGCCGGACAGGTTGTTTTCGCTGTCTTTGAGTTGATTCAACCGGCGGGCGTATTCGTTGATCACCCGGGTGAGGGCCGTTTTAAACCCGGCCTCATGGGTGCCGCCCTCCTGGGTGTTGATGTTATTGGCGTAGGAAAAGACGTTTTCTGCGTAGCCGTCGTTGTATTGTAAAGCCACTTCCACATAGACGGTGTCTTTTTCCGTCTGGAAGTAGATGACCTCTCCATGGACAGCATCCTTGTTGCGGTTGAGGAACTTGACGAAGTCCATGATGCCGCCGCTATGGGCAAAGACGCTCTCCTGACCGGATCGCCGATCGTTCAGGGTGATCTTGACGCCGCGGTTGAGGAAAGAGAGCTCCCGCAGGCGGTGAGAGAGCGTATCGTAGCTGTACTCCAGTTCTTCAAAGATCTGGGGGTCAGGCTTGAAGTAAATCGTCGTGCCCGTATCCGTCGCCTGGCCGATCACATTTAGCTCTGATGTGACCACGCCGCGTTCATAATGCTGCTGGTGGATCTTGCCGTTGCGGCGCACCGTCACCCGCAGCTTTTCCGACAGGGCGTTGACGACGGACAGGCCGACGCCGTGCAGGCCGCCGGAGACCTTGTAGCCTTCGCCGCCGAACTTGCCGCCGGCGTGCAGCACCGTCAGGGCCACCTCGACAGCTGGTTTGCCCATCTTGGGGTGGATGTCGACGGGAATGCCCCGCCCGTTGTCGGTCACTTCGATGCTGTTGTCCTCGTTGATGACCACATCGATGGTGTCACAGTAGCCGGCCAAGGCCTCGTCGATGGAGTTGTCGACAATCTCGTAGACCAGGTGATGCAGGCCCCGGGCACTGGTGGAACCGATGTACATGCCCGGTCGACGGCGAACAGCCTCCAGACCTTCAAGCACTTGTATCTGACTGGCGTCATAATTCGACGCGCCGCTGACAGTCCAGGTATCCTGTTCGGCCACCCGAAAAAACCTCCATTCAGGGAATGCACAATCTCCGGGGGGCTATCTCCCCGATCTGGTGCTTCCAAAAGAACATTTTACCATATTCTTTCGTTTCGCACAAATCAGTTAGCGTTGGCTCTCTTCCCAGGCCTTGAGCATCGCTTTGATGTTGTTGCCCCGTTTCATCAGCTTCGTCGATGAGATGGGGGACAGGTAGATGTATTTCGTTGTGACGATAAAGGATTTTTCTTTTCCTTCTTCGGCGATGCGCTTGACAAAGCCCTCATCGTGGACCGTGCTCAAAAACTCCTTCGTCGTGGCCGCCTGGCTGGACGACTTAAGATCGATGATGGCCACGATCTCCTCTTTGGGGACGATGACCTCCCCGCCAAGATGCAGGAACATGGGCGCCCTCCTATTCAGACCTTCGCGAAAGCTGTCCCGCTTGAATGCGGAAGATGCCGGCCCGGCCCAATTGCTCCGGCAAAAAGGCGTGCAAATGGGTGGTGGTAATAAACACCTGGATATGTTTGCTTTCCAATTCGGCCAGCAGCTGCTGCCGGCGATCGGGATCGAGTTCGCTCATCACGTCATCGAGCAAGACCAGGGGGTACTCCCCCTTGATCTGGTGGATATAGGCGATTTCCGCCAGTTTCAACGACAAGGCGATGGAGCGCTGCTGGCCCTGAGAGCCGTAGGTCCGGGCATCCCGTCCGTTGAGAAACAGTTGCAGATCGTCGCGGTGCGGCCCCGTCAATGTGGACTGCCGGGCGATCTCCTCGGCGCGCCGATCCTTCAGGGCAGCGCGATAGACCTCCAGCCATCGAAGGCGATCCTCGGGCAACGGAAAGGAAGAGCGGTAGGTAAGTTCCAGTTGTTCCCTGTCGCGACTGAGACCGCGGTAAATCTGCCGGGCATAGGGGGCGATGCGGGCCAACCCGTCGAGCCGGCGGCCCAGCAGTTCCACCGCCAACGGCGCCAGTTGATCATCCCACAGTTCCAGCTCGGCCGCTGTGACCGCCCCCTCCCGGAACCGCCGCAGCAGGTTGTTGCGCTGGGTGACCACCCGGGCATAGCGGGACAAGACATCGCCATAGGCCGGCGACGCCTGGGACAGTTCCCGGTCGAGAAAGCGCCGCCGCTGGGCTGGCGATCCCTTGACCAGGGACAAATCTTCCGGGGAAAACACCACCGTATTCAGGGTTTCCGACAATTCGGCGATGCGACGCAGCTTGCGGCCGTTGACCTTGGCCAGCTTTCGCCGTTCGCCGCCAAAAGCGAGTTCAAGGGCGACGCTTTGCCCGTCCGATCGCACCGTCGCCTTGATCCGGTAATACTCTTCCTGCCATTGAACCATCTCGGCATCCCGGGCGTCACGATGGGAGCCGCCGCCGCTGAGGAGGGCGATCGACTCGAGGAGGTTGGTCTTGCCCTGGCCGTTGGCGCCGACGAAGATGTTCACTCCAGGCGTAAAGTTGATCTGCAGTCCCTGGTAATTGCGAAAGTGGGCCAACTCGATCGCTTGGATTTCCATGCGCCACGCCCTGATTCATCTCAAACTTTAGAGGTATAATTTTTCTTTTTCACCAAAAAAAGCAATCTAGTCCGCTTGTTAAATCGTCCGAACAGGCACGATCAGGTAGAGGTAGCGCTCGTCGCCGAGCGGCTTTATCAAGCCCGGCGCCAGCGTCCCCGAGAGGTCAAGGCGCACCTGTTCCGTATCGATGACCTTCAGCACATCCTGGAGATACCGGAAGTTGAAGGCAATGGGGATTGGATCGCCATTGATATCCACAAAGACCTCTTCATAGATATGCCCCACCTCGGGCGAGTTGGACCGAATGGTCAACAGGTTTCCCTCTGCCGACAATTTGATGATGTTCGACCCTTCTTTGCCGATGGAGGCCAGGGAGGCCCGGTCTACGGCTTCCGCCAAGGATTTGACAGGGATCGTCAGGCGCGTCTTGTGTTCCCTGGGGATGACCTGTTGATATTTCGGGTACTGGCCTTCAATGATCCGCAGGATGACCCGCAGGCGATCCGTTTCCAGGAGCGCCTGGGAGCGGGTGAGGGTGATCTGCAGCGGCCCTTCCTCATCGGGCAGCAAGCGGGCCACATCGGAGAGGGTTTTTCCGTGGAGAATCACCTGACGGGGCTGGTTGACGTTCATCTCCACCGCCGTACCTGACAGCAGGGCCAAACGGTGTGTATCTGTGGCCACCCACCGGATTTCCTCCGGTTGAATATCCCAGAGCACCCCCGTAAACCAGGGGCGGGATTCGTCGGTTGACGCGGCAAAAGCGACGAGTCGCGTCATCTCTTTAAACTGCCCTTGGTTGACCGTCAACCGATCGCCATCGAGGATCGCCGGCAACAGCGGAAATTCCTGTGGATTCATCGTATTTAAGGTCAATTCCGAGCCATGATAGCGGACCTTCAGGGCCGGATTATCGTCATTGACAAAAAAGGTGATCGGACCTTCCGGCAACCGGCGGGCCATCTCGTTAAAGATGCGCGCGTTGACAACAGTGCTGCCGGTCCGGATCGTGCGAACAGGGATGGTGTATTCAATGCCCAGTTCCGTATCGGTAGCGACAAGACGCAGCGTCTCATCGTGGGCCTCCATGTAGATGCCGCTCAACACCGGCGTTGTCGCTTTGGAAGATACGGCGCGCGATACAGCGTTGACCGCCTCCAACAGCTCAGCCCGGGAACAGGAAAACTCCATGCTGTGGAAACCTCCTTGGTTTGGCGCCTTTTTTCCCTTTTTATATACCGTAGTCATAGTAAGGGGGCGGGATATGTGGAAAAGTGGGGGAACATCACGATTTTCCTTTGTTCAGGGTGTGGATAACTCTGGGGATAAGTGGGTAACTCCGGGGATAACTTTTAAGCTCTCTGGATTTTTTCTTTTAAAAGTTGAATGGTCATTTCCAGTTGGGGATCCTTTTCGATATCTTTTGTAATTTTTTCATGGGCATGAATGACGGTGGTATGATCGCGCCCGCCAAACTCTTCGCCAATCTTCGGGAGCGACACGTCGATCATCTCCCGGGAGAGGTACATGGCGATCTGCCGCGGGAAGGCCACATCGCGGGTGCGCTTTTTCGCCTTAAAATCTTCAACACGCATATTGAAATGCTCGGCCACGACATTTTGAATGAGGGCGATGTTGATCACCTTTGCCCGATGGGAGGGGATGATGCTCTTCAGCGCTTCTTCGGCCACATCGGAGGTCAGCGATTTGCCGCTCAGGGAGGCAAAGGCGATGACCCGGTTGAGGGCGCCTTCCAGTTCGCGGATGTTGGACTGAATGATATTGGCGATAAAGACCATGACCTCGTTGGGGACATCCAGGTTCTCCAAGATCGCCTTTTTGCGCAGGATGGCGATCCGCGTTTCCAGGTCGGGCGGGTTGATGTCCGTGATCAAGCCCCACTCAAAGCGGCTGCGCAGGCGGTCTTCCAAGGTGGGGATCTCTTTCGGCGGCCGGTCGGAGGAGATGATGATCTGCTTGCTCGACTCATGGAGCGCATTGAAGGTGTGGAAAAACTCTTCCTGGGTTCGTTCTTTGCCCGCCAGGAATTGAATATCATCGATCAAGAGTACGTCGATGTTGCGGTAGCGATTGCGAAAATCGACGGTCTTGTCGTCGCGGATGGCGTTGATCAATTCATTGGTGAATTTTTCGGAGGAGACGTAGACAACTCGGGATTGGGGCCGTTGATCGATGACAAAATGGCCGATCGCCTGCATCAGGTGGGTTTTCCCCAATCCGACGCCCCCATAAACGAAGAGGGGGTTGTAGGCTTTGGCCGGCGCTTCGGCGACGGCCAGGGCGGCCGCATGGGCAAAGCGGTTCGAGTTGCCCACCACAAAGGTGTCAAAGGTGTATTTGGGATTCAAAAGCGGAGGGCTGCTTTCTTCCACCGGCGCGCTTCGGCGCGCCGGTTCGGAACGGCGGTTATCCGGGCCGGGTGTGAAAAAGCGGACTTCCACCGACTCGCCGAGAACGACGGAGAGCGCGTTTTTTACCAAGGTGGCGTAGCGGTTTTCCAGCCAGTCGCGCGCCAGGTCATTGGGCACGCCGATATGGGCCTCTCCGTTTTGCATTGTCACCAACTGCGTGTTCTTCAACCATGTGTCAAAACTGGCCGGTTTCAGTTCTTGTTTCAATATCTCCAATGATTGTTGCCATAGACCGGCAAACTGTGAAGTCATCACAGGCTACCCCCAGTTTGAACGTTTTCCCGAGCGGGGATACGGTTATCCCCCATTTTGGCTCCGATATTCACTGCTGTGGAAAAGATGCGTATATATGTAGAAACGCGGACAACATCCGCGGTTGTCCACAAGATCGGCTGTTGTGGACGCTTTTTTTTGGGGAAAAGATGAGATAGGGCGAAAAAAATCCTTCGCCGTCGTCGAAGGTGTTGATGAAATGCGATTTGACGCGTAAATTATCCACAGTCTGTGGAACACTCTTGGGATAAAAATTAGACTTTCCGAGTTATCCACCTGTGGATAATATTCATCCCCAATTGTAACCTGCGTCGAAGTTATCCACAAGGGGATAACCCGAAAAAATGACGCCTGTCCCGATCATGTTCTTTTTCTTGACTTTCCTTGCGCTGATCCCTATAATGTAGATGTTTGTTCTTGCGAGCCGCCAGGATACGTGGCTTATTGTCTTCGCGGATAGATTCAGCAAATCTGGGCAAAAATAAGGGAGGTGTAGACATTGAAGCGCACCTATCAGCCGAAAAATCGGAAGCATAAACGCGTTCACGGTTTCTTGAGCCGGATGAGCACGCCGAACGGACGCAACGTCCTGAAGCGTCGTCGTGCAAAAGGAAGAAAACAACTCAGTGCTTAAGGCCGCTTCGGGGGCCTTCTTTTGTTTTCCGGGGGGGATCGCGGATGCTGGCTCGGCGCTATCGCTTGCGTCGCAATGAGGATTTTCAAAAGGTCTATAAACGAGGGAAATCCTATGGCGGCCAGTATGTGGTGCTGTACCGGTTTCAGCCTCGCCTCCCGGAGGCCCCTTCCCGCCGCCGTTTTGGTTTTTCTGTGTCCAGCAAGGTGGGCAAGGCGATTGTGCGCAACCGGGTGAAACGCATGCTCCGGGAGATCTGTCGCCGCCATGGCCTCCGTGTCGACGACGGCAGTGACATAATTTTGATCGCCCGGTCAAAAATAAAAGGAATTCCTTTTCGTCTGGTCGAACAAGATGTAATCAAACTCTTCAAACGGGCCAAACTGGGACCGGGGGGATGACATGCGGATGGTGGATGTGGTGATCGTCCCGATTCGATGGTATCGCCTCTATCTTTCGCCGCTCAAAGGACCCACCTGTCGGTTTGCGCCCACTTGCTCCGAGTATGCCATTTTGGCCTTGGAGAAGTACGGGGTGATCCGGGGGCTATGGAAAGCCGCCGGACGGTTGTTGCGCTGTCATCCCTTTCATCCCGGGGGCTATGATCCCCCTTGATCGCCATCAGTCGGTACATAAGTAAGGAGGAGTGCTTGCCTTGTGGCAAAGTCTAGTTGACGCATTTTCCTCGATGATCAACTTCTTTTACATCATCACGCAAAAAATCGGCGTTCCCAGCTATGGACTGGCGATCATCCTGATCACGATTACGATTAAAATGCTCCTGTATCCGCTCTCCGCCAAGCAGATGAAATCGATGCGGGCCATGGCGGAACTGGCGCCGAAACAGAAGGCGCTCCAGGAGAAGTATAAAAAAGATCCCCAAAAAGCGCAGGAAGCGATGATGCAGCTCTATAAGGAGCATGGCGTCAACCCCTTGAGCGGCTGCCTGCCCTTGTTGATCCAGTTTCCGCTCCTCATCGCCTTCTATAATGGACTGACACACTTTCCCTACATCAATGAAGCCGACGCGACGTTCCTCTGGATCTCGAATATCTCCTCTCCCGATCCGGTTTACATCTTGCCGCTGCTCGCTGCGGCGACGACCTACCTGCAGATGAAGGTGACGCCTTCCTCGTCCGGCGGCAATGCGTCGGCGGAACAGACACAGAAAATCATGATGTATTCGATGCCGTTGTTGATCGGTTGGATGGCCCACAGCTTTGCTGCCGGTCTGTCTCTCTACTGGGTGACCTTCAACACGGTCGGTATCCTTCAGCAGCTCTATATGAACCGCAGTCTGAATGTTCGGAAGGAAGGTACCGCGTAATGTCCCAACCGATCGTATTGGAAAAGACCGCAAAAACGGTGGAGGAAGCCCTTCGCGCGGCCCTTACGGAATTGAAACTGGAAGAGAAGGATGTAGAGCTCCTCGTTCTTGAGGAGCCTTCGAAGGGTTTTTTGGGTCTGATTGGAACCCGTCCCGCCCGCGTCCGGATTACGGTGAAGCCTGATCCGATGCGCGATGCCATCCGTTTTATTCAGGACATCTTTCGTGTCATGGGGATTCAAGCGGAAATCAAGCCGGAATGGCGCGATTCCACGTTGTTTATCGGTTTTTCCGGCGACGATCTGGGGATCCTGATCGGCCGCCGCGGCGATACGCTCGATTCGCTGCAGTACTTGGTCAATCTGGCGGTGAATCGCCAAGGCCCGGAACGGGTCCGGATTCTGTTGGACGTAGAAAATTATCGCCAGCGCCGGGAAGAAACGCTGATCCGGTTGGCCAAACGCCTTTCGGAAAAAGTGAAGCGAACCGGTGTCAAGGTGGTTTTGGAGCCGATGAGCCCGCAGGAACGGCGAATCATCCACACGACGCTGCAAGGCGACCCCCGCGTCGTCACCTATTCGGAGGGGGAAGAACCTTTCCGCAAAGTGGTGATCGGACCGAAGACAGATGCCAAACGTCCTCGTCCGGAGGGATTCGGTGCTCCGCGCTGGGGTGAACCCCGTCGTCCACGACCGGTTCGTCCGGAGAACAGGGAATCGCAAGGAAACCGTGAACCGCGGGAGTACGGCGGATACCGGGAAAATCGGGAAGCGCGCGACGGTGCGGAGCAACGGGAGAATAAGGCCCGTCCCCATCTCTACTCGGTTGGTGAAGAGAATAAGAACGAAGGATAGTCATCTGGACAAGGAATTCCTGCTTATGTGGGTATGATTGGGAATATCACAGGAGAGAATAAAAAAGCGCTTAGGCGCTTTTTTTCCTGTATTGGGAGAGGATGTTTCGATGGTCGGCGACACGATTGCTGCTGTAGCCACTCCGCCTGGTGAAGGTGGGATAGGGATCGTGCGGGTCAGCGGTCCCGGCGCCCGGGATGTGATCAAGGCGGTGTTTTTTCCGCGTTACGGCCGTGGCGTCGACGAATGGGCTTCCCATACACTGCATTTGGGCACGATCATTCACCCGGATGATGGACGGGAGATCGACGAAGCCCTCGTCGCCTGGATGGTGGGACCGCGCACCTTTACGACGGAAGATGTGGCCGAGTTTCATTGTCACGGTGGGGCTGTGCCGGTTCGAGAGACCTTGACGGCTGTCCTCCGGGCGGGCGCCCGGTTGGCGGAGCCGGGGGAGTTTTCGCGCCGCGCTTTTTTGGGTGGCCGGTTAGACCTGGCTCAGGCCGAGGCGATCATTGAAGTGATCCGCGCCAAGACCCGTGATGGGCTCGGCGCAGCTCTATCCCAGTTGGAAGGGCAGTTGTCTCGCCGGATCGATCAAGTCCGCGCGGACATACTGGCCCTTTTGGCGCATCTGGAGGCCATGATCGATTTCCCGGAGGAGGACCTGCCGGACATGGGGAGCGAGCGGTTGCGCGTAACGGTGGTCCACATTGGGAAGCAGATCGGCGATCTTGTGGAACGGTCACGGACTGGCCGCGTGCTCCGGGAGGGGTGGCGCACGGTCATCGCCGGCCGTCCCAATGTAGGAAAATCCAGTCTGATGAACGCCTTGCTTGATGAACAGCGAGCGATCGTGACGGAGATTCCGGGGACTACCCGTGACGCCATTGAAGAATACATCGATTTGGGCGGCATTCCACTTCGGATCGTTGATACGGCCGGCATCCGTGAAACAGAGGATATCGTTGAGCGGATCGGCGTAGAGAAGACGCGGGAGTACCTTGAAAAAGCCGATCTGGTGTTGGTCGTGCTCGACGGTTCTGACGGGCTGAACCAAGAAGATGAGGCGTTGTTGCGATCGCTCGTTGACCGTCCCGCTGTCGTGCTGGTCAATAAGAGTGATCTGGCGATCCGCCGTTTGGATGATGTGCGTCTTCGTTCCCTGGTGGGGAAGATGCCGATCCTCTCGGTGTCAGCGAAAGAAGGCTGGGGATTGCAGGAACTGTCCGATCTGATCCGTTCCATGGTTTATGGTCAGGATGGCTCGACTGTTGCAGGTCGTGAGGGAGAGGGCCCGGTTACCCGCGATGGCGGCCGCTCGGCCTTGGTCACACAGGCCCGTCATCGTGAGGCGTTGGAACGGGCGGATTTCCATCTGCGGCAAGCCCTGGAGGCTGTCGATGTTGGGGCGAGTCCTGATTTTTTGACGATTGACCTGAAGGCGGCCTGGGAGGCGTTGGGTGAGATCACCGGCGATACCGTTGGAGAGGATATTTTAGATAAGATTTTTTCTTCTTTCTGTATTGGGAAGTAGGCTTGGCGACGACGATGTTGTTTCACGTGAAACATTTAAGGACCCTCACGATATTGTTTCACGTGAAACAGTGACTCCCCGATTTGGGGGTAATTGACGGTGTTGTTTTCGAAGAAATAAGGGTGGAATTGCAATGGAGTATTCAGCAGGAAGGTATGATGTGATCGTCATCGGCGCCGGCCATGCCGGTTGTGAAGCGGCATTGGCCGCAGCCCGCATGGGGGCGAAGACGCTGATTCTGACGATCAGTTGGGACAATGTGGCCCTGATGCCCTGCAATCCGGCTATCGGCGGTCCGGCAAAGGGTCATCTCGTCCGTGAGATCGACGCGCTGGGCGGACAGATGGGATTGACCATCGATGAGACCTGTATTCAGATCCGGCTCCTAAATACAGGAAAGGGCCCTGCTGTCCATGCGCTGCGAGCGCAGGCGGATAAAAAACGGTATCAACGTGAGATGATACGTGTTCTCGAACACCAGGAAAATCTTGATGTGCGGCAAGCAATGGTGGAGTCGGTGGTGGTCGAGCATGGGCGTGTTTGCGGGATACGTACAAATACGGGCGCTTTTTTCGCTGCATCTGCCGTCGTCATCACGACCGGTACATACTTGCGGGGACGAATCATCATCGGTGATCTTCATTACCCCGGCGGACCTAATGGGTATTTTCCCTCTGTCGGACTTGCGGCGTCGCTGCGTGATCTGGGTGTCCGTCTCGGTCGTTTCAAAACGGGCACACCGGCTCGTGTCGATGGGCGCACGATCGATTACAGTCAGATGGTGGAACAACCGGGTGATCGGGAACCGTTGAATTTCTCTTTTCTTTCGCCTCGAGTTGAGCGAACGCAAGTTTCCTGTTGGCTGACTTATACGACAGAGGAAACCCATCAAATCATCCGGGATAATCTTCATCGATCGCCCCTTTACGCCGGTGTGATCGAGGGCACCGGACCGCGATACTGTCCCTCAATCGAGGACAAGGTCGTCCGTTTTGCTGACAAGAAGGGTCATCAGGTCTTTATTGAACCTGAAGGGGAAGACACCCATGAGATGTATGTGCAGGGGATGTCCACGAGCCTCCCCGAAGACGTACAGGTGACCATGTTGCGATCCCTCATCGGCATGCAAGACGTCAAAGTGATTCGTCCCGGCTATGCCATTGAATATGACTATGTCGATCCGACACAGTTAAAACTATCATTGGAACATCAGGAGATCGGGGGTCTCTTTACAGCCGGTCAGATCAATGGCACTTCCGGATATGAAGAGGCCGCTGCCCAGGGGTTGATGGCGGGGATCAATGCCGCGCGACTCATCAAGGGGGATTCGCCGGTTGTATTAAAGCGATCGGACGCCTATATCGGTGTCCTTATTGATGATTTGGTCACTAAGGGGACCAATGAACCCTATCGGATGCTTACGTCGCGTGCTGAGTATCGCTTGTTGTTGCGACAGGATAATGCGGATCAACGGTTGACGGAAATTGGCCATTCCATCGGGCTGGTTGATGATCACCGGTATCAACGGTATTGCGAGAAAGTGGGATGTGTCAAACAGGAGATTGCTCGTTGGAAATCCACTTCCGTCACACCGGGAAATGGCCGTCTGCAATCGATACTGGATAACAAGCAAAGCGCCCCCCTGTCGAAGGGGGTGTCGCTGTATGACTTGTTGCGCCGTCCTGAATTGTCTTTCGATGATCTGAAGATATTATTGGATGATGATGGATCATCGCAGACAACAGATCCAGAGGTGGCTGAACAGGTTGAGATATCAGCCAAGTTTGAAGGTTATCTGTTGAAACAGCAGTCACAGGTGGAGCGTTTTAACAAGTTGGAGAATAAACGCCTTCCTGACGATCTCGATTATGCCGGGATCCACGGCCTTTCCACGGAGGCCCGACAGAAATTAAACGCCAGAAAACCGGTTTCGATCGGCCAAGCATCCCGAATCTCGGGCGTCAATCCAGCCGATATCTCCATCTTGTTGGTCTATCTGGAGCAACGGCGTCGTCTCACGCCAGTGGATGGAGGACAACCGATTGAATGACGGGAAAGAAACAGGAAAGTTAACGCACTGGGATGCTGACCAGGTCGTCCGTTTCCGCCAGTATGTCCAAATGGGCTTGGAGCAGTGGAGGATTGCCCTTTCATCGGAGAGGATTGACCAATTCACCGTCTATGCAGAAGCATTGTTGGCAACAAACGCGCATTTGAATCTGACGTCCATCACAGATCCCGAAGGTGTCGCTGAAAAACATTTTGTTGATTCTATGAGTCCCCTTCTCTTGGATTTGCCTGATACGGCGCTATCGGTGATCGATGTTGGAACGGGGGCCGGATTTCCTGGACTTCCTCTCGCGCTCATTCGATCGCAGTGGCGAGTCGTGTTGCTGGATTCCTTGCAAAAGCGTTGCCGCTTTCTGAATGAAACGACGGAACGTTTGGGATTGACTAATGTTCAGGTTGTTCACGGTCGAGCTGAGGACACCGCTCGTGTTCCTCAACTCCGTGAAAAGCATGGGTTGGTTTTTAGTCGCGCTGTAGCCAGACTTCCAGTCCTGTTGGAGTTATGCCTTCCTTTTCTTGCTGTGGGCGGTCGCTTTATTGCTTTGAAGGGGCCTGATGGGCCCACAGAGGTAGATGAAGCAAAGACAGCACTGCGTCTATTGGGCGGGGAGATTGATGATGTAAAATCAATCACACTACCGATTTCGGGGGATCGTCGAACACTGATTGCTGTTCGTAAACAAAAACCGATTTCGAACGCTTATCCTCGGAAAGCAGGAATCCCTACGCGCAAACCATTGGTGTAAATGTTTCACGTGAAACATTTACGAGTTGGCCATAGCATTGTTTCACGTGAAACATAGGCGAACATTACAGAATTGTTTCACGTGAAACAATGAATTGCGATTGTAATCGACCTACGATTGCGCCATGTGAATTCACCTTGGTTTTTGTAAAAACGAAAATATGTTCCCCGTTTATTTTCCTGTATACGGCTCTAAAGCAACGTACATAAGGTGATTCCCTTTGAAAAGGGGGTAAACTGCTTGTTGCCCTCTTTTTTCTTTTTTCAGAGGGTGCCCGATATTTCTTTGCTTGAGACCTCTGTAACATAACCCTAATGAAGGACTTGCAGTTTATTGTGTTGAACTGAATAAATGAAAAGGTGAATGACAAGGTGGTGGAAACAGTTGGCTCATATTGTCGCCGTAGCCAACCAAAAAGGTGGCGTGGCGAAGACAACGACAGCGGTCAATCTCAGTGCTTGTTTGGCTGAGTTAGGCCAAAAGGTGTTATTGGTCGATATGGATCCGCAAGGCAATGCGACGAGCGGTTCAGGAATTGATAAATTGCGTGTGCGCCATTGCATTTATGATGTGCTGATCAACGGAGCTCCCTCTGATTCCATATTATCGACAACGGATTGGGAGCGTTTTTCTGTTCTCCCGGCGACCATTCAATTGGCCGGAGCAGAAATTGAGCTGGTTTCGGCAATATCACGAGAAGTCAAGTTAAAGCGCGCCCTGGATCCGTTACGGAATCGCTTTGACTACATCATCATCGATTGTCCGCCATCGCTTGGTCTGTTAACTTTGAATTCCCTCACTGCAGCCGACTCATTGCTGATCCCCATCCAGTGCGAGTACTACGCACTGGAAGGTCTTGGTCAGTTAATGAGCACGATCAAATTGGTACAGAAGCACCTTAACAGCGATCTATCCATTCTCGGTGTATTATTAACCATGTTTGACGCGCGGACGAATCTCGCGATCCAGGTCGTCGATGAGGTAAAAAATCATTTTCATGATAAGGTATTCAGGACAATCATCCCGAGAAACGTTCGCTTGAGTGAGGCTCCTAGCCATGGTCAGCCCATCATTGTGTACGACACTCGTTCACGCGGCGCCGAGGTCTATCGGGAGTTAGCGAAGGAAGTGTTGGAACGTGGTTAAAAAAGGGATGGGTCGAGGCCTCGGAAAGGGGTTAGAAGCGTTGATTCCGGGGATAACTGCTGTAGAAGAAACGAAGATAGAAACACAAGCAGCCACAGAAGTTGAACTCAGCCGAATCGAACCAAACCGTGATCAACCGAGAAAATACTTTGACCAAGAAGCGCTAGAGGAATTGGCGCGTTCCATTGCAGAGCATGGCGTGATTCAGCCGCTGGTCGTGAGGCCCTTCGGAAAGGATCACTACCAATTGATCGTCGGGGAGCGCCGGTGGCGAGCGTGTCAGCAATTAGGAATGGTGAAAGTCCCTGTCATCATCCGTGAATGGGATGAGAAAACTGTTGCTGAGGTTGCATTGATTGAAAATATCCAACGTGAGAATCTTAATCCCATCGAGGAAGCTCTCGCTTTTCGTTCACTGATGGATGATCATCAAATGACACAAGAGCAGATGGCTAAACGGGTGGGAAAAAGCCGTTCTTACATTGCAAATTCGCTTCGCCTGCTCACATTACCCGCTTCATTGCAAGAAATGGTATCAATGGGACGTTTAACTGCAGGCCATGCCAAGGTGATCGTTAGCGTCGCCGATGTAGCGGAACAGGAAAAGTTGGCACTGCAAGGTGCTGACGAGAATTGGTCAGTACGAAGAATGGAAGAAGAAGTTCGCCTTCGAAATCAACAGATTTTCGAACGAGGTTCGGATACTGTGATTGAAAAAGCCGATACGGGTAAAGAAGGCGATGATCAATCGGTTACTTTGGATGGTGGAGCGCCAGTTACAACGAAGCCTCGTGTAAAGGCGGCGCCTCTCGCTCCAAACCCAGAAGTCTCCAGTATGGAGGAGCGGTTGCGATCCATCTTGCAGACCCAGGTGCGAATCCGTTCGAACGGTTCGACGGGATTCATCGAACTTAGTTTCTTTAGCTCCGATGAATTACAGCGACTATGTGACTACTTACTCGGATCTGAAGAGGCATAAAGGTAGTGGGCGACGGTTTTTGGTGAAAACATACACGTAACCATACATTTATAAGCCTTATGTTTCACGTGAAACATAAGGCAGAATCAGAAGCAATGTTTCACGTGAAACATACATCAGAGCAGTTGTCTGTTTTCCGTAGATCAGGAAGTCGCGAAGAAATAATGTTTCACGTGAAACAATAGGCTGCGACGGATGCAATGTTTCACGTGAATCATTCGAGCAACTGATGAGAGGATGAACCTTCGTTGATCTATATGGACAATGCAGCCACCTCCTGGCCAAAGCCGGAATCCGTCTGGGAGGCGGTGCTGCGTGTCGGAAAAACCATCGGCGCCAATCCGGGGCGGGCGGGTCACCAGATGGCCATTGACGCAGGTCGAGCCATCTACAACGCACGGGTGGCCATTGCCCGTTTGTTTCAATTTCCCGATCCCCTGAGAGTTGTCTTTACCTTAAACGCAACAGATGCCCTCAACCTGGCCATCTTCGGCTTGCTCAAGCCGGGAGACCATGTGTTGACCACCCGGTTGGAACATAACGCTGTCGCACGACCTCTTTATATCCTTCAGCATCGTGGAGTAGAAGTCACCTATCTGGACGGTGATGATTATGGACGAATCGATCCGGATGAGATCAAGCAAAACAGAAAAGCAAATACAAAAGCCCTGATCCTAAATCATGCCTCAAATGTAACCGGGGCAATGCAGGATCTGGAGAACATCGTTAAAGCGGCCAAGGCGCTCGACCTGCTTGTCATCGTCGATGCGGCGCAGACGGCAGGTGTATTTCCGATCCAGATGGAGGCTTGGGGCATCGACCTGCTCGCCTTTCCTGGCCACAAGGGGCTGCTCGGTCCTCAAGGCACAGGCGGACTCTGTATCATGCCCGGAATTGATCTGGAGCCATTGCGCTATGGAGGGACAGGCAGCCAAAGTGAATCGGAGCTGCAGCCGCTCTGCCTACCTGACCGTTTCGAAAGCGGCACACCGAATACACCGGGGATCGCCGGATTGGCAGCTGGGGTGGAATACATCCACCAATTCGGGCAAGCAAAGATTGAAGCCCATGAACGGATGCTCACCCAACAACTCATGGAGGGTTTAGCCGGCCTAAAAGGGGTGCGGTTGATGGGACCGCCTATCGGTGAATCGAGAGCAGCAGTCCTTTCCCTCACGGTCGACGGGATGGAAGTCGCAGAGATGGGTTTTCTGCTGGACAAAGCGTTCAATATTGCCGTACGAACAGGATTGCACTGCGCGCCGTTGGCCCACCGGAGAAGCGGCACCTTTACGACCGGAACGGTTCGGTTAAGCCCGGGGATATTTAGCACTGAGACCGAAATAAAGGAGGTCGTAGCCGCCATCACCCAACTGGTGAACGAGGCAAATACGATATGACCGGCACAATTGTCAACACAGTCGCCATCATCGGCGGCGCCATCGCGGGCGCCCTCTTTCAAAAAGCGATTGCCGAGCGGTTCAAAGTGACGGTGATGCAGGGGATTGGCTTATCGGTATCGTTGATCGGCATCCAAATGGCGCTGCAATCAAAAAATCCCCTGATTGTGGTGGCGTCGCTCGTCCTCGGCGGCATCCTTGGCGAAGCCATCGGCATCGAAGCCAAGTTGGAGCAATTTGGGCAGTGGCTCGAGAGCAAGGTCGGCAACAATCACGGCGACGTGGCGAAAGCCTTCGTCACCGCCAGCCTGATCTACTGCGTTGGCGCGATGGCAATCATGGGTTCCCTTCAGGACGGTCTTACCGGCGACGCATCCGTTTTGTTTGTCAAAGCCATGCTGGACGGAATCACCTCCATCATCCTGGCGTCCACCCTGGGGATCGGCGTTGCCCTTTCCGCGCTGCCGCTTTTCATCTATCAAGGAAGCATCACCCTGGCCGCTTCATTCATACAACCCTTTTTGCAGCAGAGCATGATCGCTGAGATGAGCGCCGTCGGCGGCCTGCTGATCACAGGAATCGGAACGAACATACTGGGTGTTACCCAACTGCGTGTGGGCAACCTATTGCCGGGGATTCTTTTTGCCATCATCGGGGCGGGTTTGTTTCCGCCTGGCTGATGGCGGAGGAGGAACGGAAAATGAACCCTACCCTTACGAAATTGAAAAAGAAACACTGGCCAACCGACGATGTGTGGACACCGATGGTGATCGTCCGGAAAAAACAACTGCTTGCCAATATTGAAACGATGGCAAGAAAATGCCAGGAAAAAGGCGTCAAATTGCGGCCTCATTTCAAAGCGCACAAGTTGCTTCCCATCGCCCAGCTTCAACAGGCGAACGGCGCTGCCGGATTCACGGTGGCCAAGCTCTCAGAGGCGCAGGTGCTGATCGACGGCGGGATGCAGGATATCCTTGTCGCCTACCCCCTATGGGGGGAGGCCAAGTGGGACGCCTACTTTCACATGGCAACCAGAACCGCCATGGCGACCATCGTCGATTCGGAAGAACGGCTGGAAGCCTGGCGTCGCCAGGCGATCCGACGGGAACAAAAAGTTGACCTCTATGTCAAGGTCGACAGTGGCCTGCATCGCGTCGGTTATCCCCCAGGGGAACAACTCGACAAGTTGATCCGCGCGGTCACCGCCTGCACCGAAGTCCGGTTTCGCGGCCTCTTGACCCATGCCGGTCATATCTATGGCGCCACCTCTTCGGAAGAACGGGAAACGATCGGCCGGGAAGAGGGCGCTGTTTTGCTGCGAGTGGCGCAAGCGATGAGACAAGAGGGGATCGAGATCCCCGAGATCTCTGTGGGGTCTACGCCGTCGGTGCGATTTAACCTGGATACGCCTGGTGTCACCGAGGTGCGGCCCGGCAACTATGTCTTTCACGACGCCACCCAAGTTCGCCTGGGCGTCTGTCCGCCCGACGCATGTGCCCTACATGTCCTGACCACCGTCGTCGCCTGCCCGACTCCGGACCGCCGCATCATCGACTGTGGCGCCAAGGTGCTCGCCCTGGATCAGGGCGCTCACGGGAACCGCGCCGATGTGGGCTATGGGATGTTGTCCGTTCCCGGTTGGAAGCTTTCCCGTCTATCGGAAGAACATGGGGTGTTGGAACGAACCGCCCCGGATGGTCCCCAACTGCCGCTCGGCGTGACGATTTCGGTCATTCCCAACCACGCCTGTCCCGTCATCAATCTGGCAGAGGAAGTGACGATCGTCGATGACGAAGGAAGGCCTGTAGATACATGGTCGGTCGATGCGCGCGGATGCAGTCGCTAGTGATCCCCGTCGCCCTCCCGCTTTGACAGGGGAGGGTTCACTTTTTTCGTGAAAAGGCAGGATGCGTTTATGCGCGTAAGTTCTATCGTTCTTGGGAATACTTGTGAAAGAATTTTGGTGATCCAATCCCTCACGCCTTCCATGGCGCCGCCAGCAGGTGCAGCAGAAACGGAAAAATGTCGACCAAGTAGAGGAAATAAGGCGGAAACGTGGAAATAAAAATGACGGGCGAAGGGGGGTATTTTGGAAATGCCGGGATTAATCGCATGGGCCAATGATAACCTGGCCGGATTGACATTGATGTGCCTGGGACTCACCATCACGATGATTGTGATCGGTCTGGTCGCAGTGGTGAAAACACAAAAGGTCACCCGCATGTATCAGACCTTGATGAGGGGCCAAGAAGGACAAAATCTGGAGGCGCTGCTTCAAGAGAACATGCAGCTCTCACAACAATTGGTGCAGCGGATCGAGACGATGGATCGCTCGATCGCCCTGCTCGAGGCGATCAGCAAAGAGACGGTGCGCCACGTCGGCATCGTTCGATTTAACGCCTTTGAAAACGTTGGGTCGGATCAGAGCTTTGCCGTAGCCATGCTCAACGACCAACGAAACGGCGTCGTGATCAGCAGCCTCTATGGAAGGGAACTGTCCCAAGTTTACGCGAAGCCGATCCAAAACGGAAAATCAACATACCTGCTATCCGCGGAAGAGGAAGAGGCCATTGGTAAGGCCCTCGCAGATATGGATAAATAATTTACCGACATTTTCCCAGCGAAAAGCAGGAAAAATCTACTTGGTAGACGAATAACGATCTTTCCGGGATTTCAAAAAGCGGGGTGAACCCCATCCCAAAAGTGGAATCACCGCGTCGTGGCCGTCGACAACCCTATACGATCATTTTCGCTCCAGGTTCGGGCCAGGAAACATGGAGTATCAACCTATCACCGGAACGCATGCGCAAACTGTTCATCGGCGGAGCGATTGGCGCTGGTCTATTCCTTGTGATCGTCATCCTTGCTCTGTACACCCTATTTGAGTTTACAGAGTTGCAGCGATTGCGATCGGTCAACCAGGAACAAGCTCGTCAAATCGAAGAACTGAGGGATGTTTCGGATTCTGTTCAGGAAAAGCTCGAACGCGTCAAAGCGTTGGACAAGCAGATCCGTCGCATGGTCGGCATCGATGGCGGGTCCGATGCCGGCGCCGAAGGAACAGGCGATGGGGCGTCTGGAGAAGGCGTGAAAGCGCCCTCGCCCCCCCTGAACCAAAGCTCTGCTGCCCCGGAAATGGCAAAACAGGAGTTGCAGGCGTTTCGAACGGTTCCTTCTCGCTCCGGCAGCGCCATGTCGGAACGAAGCCGCATGGGCGCAACCGTCAGGCAACTCTTTCGCGGTGAACCGGATCAACTGGGGCTGTTGGCTGCTTCGATTCGGCAACTGGATTCTGAATTGACGGATCAGGAAAAAGAAATGCAGCAACTCAATCAAGAAGTGACCAACCGGTTGGCCTACTTGGCCGCCGTCCCCTCCAGCTATCCGGTGCGAGGAGAAATCACCTCTCCCTTTGGCAACCGTCGCTCACCCTTTGGAACGAAGAACGAATTCCACTCCGGGCTGGATCTGGCGTCTCCCTACGGAACCCCTGTGCGCGCTGCCGCCAAAGGCACCGTCGTCTTTACCGGGTGGAAACCGGGACTGGGCCGGGTGGTGGAGATCAACCATGGACAGGGGTTTCAAACAGCCTACTGCCACCTCTCCGCCATCACGGCGAAAGTCAATCAGGAATTGGAACGGGGCGATACGCTGGGCAATGTGGGCAATAGCGGGCGCAGCACCGGTCCCCATCTTCACTTCATGGTCTATCTTCAGGGGCAACTGCAAGATCCCGAGCGTTATCTGCTCCATTGATCAAAAAATCTGTCCGAGAACCAAGGCAGGATGAAGGAGGCGAATGGCCCATGTTCGGCCGTAAAAAAGAAGGAAACGCAACCGCCGTTGATCGCATCGATACGGTCATCGGCAGGGAATCTCTGATCACCGGCACATTAAAAGCCACGGGGACGGTCCGCATTGACGGACAGTTCAGCGGTGAAATCGTCGGCAAAGGCGATATTATCATCGGGGAAACCGGTCGTGTCGAAGCGACCATTGAATCACGCAATGTGATCATCGCCGGAACGGTGCATGGGAACATCGACGCCTCCGGACGCCTGGAAATCGCCTCGACGGGACGGCTGTACGGCGACCTGACGGCCACCAGCCTGATCATCGATGAAGGCGCCGTCTTTCACGGCAGTTCCCGGACAGAGACGCGGCCATCCCGTGCCGTCGAAGAGGATGAAGAGGACGAGGAAGCCTTGGAGACGGCGCTCTAAAAAGCGTAAGAGAGATTGCGAAAAGGCTCCCCCGAGAATCGCTGGACACCGGAATTCTCTGGGGAGCCTTTTTTGTTGGGATGCCTTCTCGAAAAGAGCGAAACACGCTCAGGGCCATACCGGCTCGATCGACTGGGTGTCCAAGGCCGTGGCGGACGAATGAAAGGTCAGCGACGCCACCGGCTTGCGGCGAGCCGCTCGGTAGTATCCGTACAAGAGGCCGCGGCTGATTTGGTTCGAGAGCTTCATCACCTCAGAAAGGCGCGTGTTTTGCAGCACCATGAACTCCATGAAACCGCCCACATTGACAATGCCGGTAATGTGCAGATCTCCGATTTCCGGGAGATCTTTTTTTACGCCCGCGCCGGGGCGCAACCCGCCCAGGGAAAGGGTCACCTGACCCACCTGATCGATCCGTCCGAGCGAGGCGTCGATGGCGATGATCAACGCCCCCGGATGGATCTCTTCGATCGCTTTTTTCTTCTCCACCAGGTTGGTGGCGTGAATGGGATCATCCAGGGTGCCGTAGATATGATAGTAATTAGAGGCCAGCGGCGCCAACTGGGTGCCCACGAGGGGTCCGAGACAATCGCCTGTCGAACGGTCGGTGCCGATGCAGAAGACGACGCGCGGGCGGCTCAAGGTGGGATCCAGATAGAGGATGAGTTCAGCCAGGGCATCACCGAGCGAATGGGCGCATTGCCGGCTGTTCGACGAAAAATATTGTTTTTCTCCGGACAGCAGGCGCTGCCAGTCACGTTGTTCTGCCATGTCCAAACTCCTTTGCGCACTGTTTAGTAACAGCATTCCCATCATGAGGGAAAATAAACCATTCTACCTACGGAATGGGGGATGACCATGGGGGCTCTTTGGCAGGTGCAGGTGGCATCGGTCTATATCGGCGCCGTCTTGGGCGCCGGATTCGCCTCTGGTCAGGAGATCTTTCAGTTTTTTGTCCGCTACGGTCCAGCGGGGCTGCAAGCGGTGTTGCTCTCGGCCGCGCTCTTTGGCCTCCTGGGACCGGCGATTTTTTTCGTCTGCCGGATTTATCGGATCAGCCGCTACCAGGACCTCCTTGACGGGCTATTCGGCGCGAAAATCGGCAAAGTCATGGACGGTGTCATCACCTTTTCCCTCTTTGTCGGGGTGATGGTCATGCTGTCCGGGTCGGGCGCGCTCATGTCCCAGCAGTGGGGATGGCCGCCCTGGACCGGCGTGGCCGCCACGACAGCGCTGATCCTGCTGTCCCTCTGGTGGGGGATCGACTCGCTGATCTGGGTCAACACCATCTTGGTGCCCCTCAAATCGATCATCTGCCTGGCGGTGGCCTTGGCGATCGTCCTCTGGACGCCCTCGATCGACGAAGCGGCGCCGGCAGCGTTGACGGCACTAAACTGTCTGGCCGGGTGGGCCAACCCGCAAACCACGGTGGCGGAGCCCAATGCCCTCCTGCCCGATTCGCCGGCCCTGAGCGGCTTTTTGTATGTCTCCTTCAATCTCACCATGTCCCTGGTGGTGCTCGTCGCCCTGGCGCCGCAGGTGCGCCGGCGGGGAGGCTATGCGGGCGCCGCCGCCGGCGGGTTGCTCCTCGGACTCTTCGCCTATCTGCTGACACTGGCCATGCTGCGCTATGTGCCGGAAATCGCCGCCTACCCGGTGCCCATGCTCTTTCTTGCCGGCGCCTTGCATCCTTGGACCGGACAGGTTTACGCCTTTTTGCTCTGGCTGGCCATGTTCACGGCGGCTTTGGGGAGCGCCTTCGGCGCAGCCCTGCGGCTCGCCAAAGCGGATCAAGGACCGGACTTTCGCCAAAAGCTGATCCTGTCGGTGTTGTCAGTCTGCCCCTTTGCCATGCTGCCCTTCGCCGATCTGGTGGCCACCTTGTACCCCTTTTTCGGCTATGTGGGTCTGCCGCTGGTGCTGGCTGTCGCCTGGGTGTCGTTGAAAGAGCTATGGCGGCGGATGGCAAAGGAATATCCATTTTTTACCATGAACCGATGATGTATCTTATGCGCAACCAAAGGCGATCGTTTTGTTGATAGTAGCGTATAAAGAAAATAGAATAATAATCATGGAACATACCGTTGAAGCAGGACGCATCGGGCGACGTGGAGGAATGGCGATGTCAGCGGGAGAGCCGATCCATGCCATCATCGGAACGGCCGGACATATTGATCATGGAAAAACACGCCTCGTCGAGGCGCTGACGGGAGTCAATACGGATCGGCTGAAAGAAGAAAAAGATCGGGGAATATCCATTGAATTGGGGTTTGCCCCCTTGTCGATCCCCGGCGGCCCACGGGTCGGCATTGTCGATGTGCCCGGCCATGAGCGCTTTATCCGGCACATGGTGGCCGGGGTCACGGGGATGGATGTGGCGATCCTCGTCATCGCCGCCGACGAGGGCGTGATGGCGCAGACGAAAGAACACCTGGATGTGATCGAACTGCTGCGAGTGCCCCGGGGCATCACCGTTCTGACGAAGACCGATCTCGTCGATGATGAATGGCTCGCCATGATCACTGACGAGGTGCGCCGGGATCTGGCCGGAACACGCCTGGCTGAAGCGCCGATTCTGCCGGTATCCGCCGTCAATGGGACCGGAATAGAGGAAGTCAAAAAGGCGCTTGCCGCCTTGGTCGAAGGATTGCCTCGGCGGCCCGTCGCCGGTCCGGCCCGCTTGCCTGTGGATCGGGTCTTTACGGTGAAGGGGTTCGGTGTTGTCGTCACCGGCACCCTGGCATCAGGGGCGCTGCGGGTGGGCGACACCCTCACCTTGTATCCGGCGGAGCGGACCGTACGGATCCGGGGGTTGCAGGTCCACGGTGAAAAGGTCGACGCCGCCTGGGCCGGTCAGCGGGTGGCCGTCAATCTGGCAGGGGTGGAGGTCAGTCACGTGGGGCGCGGCGAAGTGCTGGCCCATGCCGGTTTCCTCCGGCCCAGTTACCGGATCAGCGTTCGCCTGCAAGCATTGTCCCGGGAGGACCGGCCTTTGCGTGATCGAGAACGCATTCGCTTTCACGCCGGCACGAAAGAGACGCTGGGGCGGTTGTCCCTGCTCGAAGGCGACCGGCTCGAACCAGGCCGCTCCGCCTTTGCCCAGATCGTCCTGGAGGAGCCTGTGGTGGTGGCCAAGGGCGATCCCTTCGTCATCCGCACCTACTCACCGGCTCGAACGGTTGGCGGCGGCCAGGTGATCGACGCGACGGCCGGCAAGCTGAAAAAAAACCGGCCCGATGGGATCACCCACCTCACCGTCCTCGAACAGGGAGACCCGGCGGAGCGGCTGGCCCATCACCTGTCCTGCACCGGCCAGCCGGTGACGCCGGCGGAGGCGGCCCGATTGCCGGGCCTTCTCCCTGATGATGTGGAACAGATGATCGCAGACATCGAGGCCGCTCCGGAAGGGGCGGCAACGGTAAGGGAGGGGGCCCTTTCGACGGCGGCGTTGGCGCCACCGCCACCGCCACCGGTTACCCTCCTCGCGGGAGAGGGCATCCGCTACCTGGCCCATGGGGGACAGATCGGCGCCTTGGAAAGGGACCTGCACCGCGAACTGGACGCCTATCACCGCCGCTACCCGCTGCGCCGAGGCATGGGGAAAGAGGAACTGAAGAGCCGCCTCGTCCCCGCTTGGAGCGCCAAGGCCTACAGCGCCCTGCTGGAGACCTGGGAGAAGCGCGGTCACATCGTCGTGGAGGCAAAGACAGTCGCCTTGGCGCAACGGAAGGACAAGCTGCCGGCAACCTTGACCCGCCTGCTGGCCGCGCTGGAGGGGCGGTTTCAGCAGGGCGGCCTGCAACCGCCGCTGCTGGCGGAGGCGAAAGGATGGCTGGTCCGGGAGGGACTCAGCGTCGAGAATGCTGAGGAGTGCCTGAACCACCTCCTCGACCGGGAGCGTCTGCGCAAAGTGGGCGACGACCTGATCTTCCACGTCGACGCCCTTGAGGATTTTCGCCGGCAGATCGTCCATGTGTTGCAAGGAGGGCGGGAAATCACCGTCGCCGAGGCGCGCGATCTCACCGGGAGTTCCCGGCGCTATGTGGTGCCTCTGCTGGAGTGGTTGGACCGGGAACGGGTGACCCGGCGCGCCGGCGATAAGCGAAGCCTCTGGTAAAAGCGAAGGGCCTGCAAAAAAAGGGCACTTTGGCAAATGAATGGAAAATGCTGTAATATCACAAAGAAATGGGACATACCCTCTTTGATAGAAGGAGGGTTGTCCCATGCTTTTTTTATCGCGCCGCTCGCTCATCACCGTTTTTGGACTCCTCTTCCTCGTGCCCGGGCTCCTCTATGTGGGATGGATGAAATCGATGACCGCCCTGGCCACGATGAGAACGGGCCATAGCCCGATTGTCCTGGCGGTGGCGGTCGAACTGACCGGCCCTGTCGGTTCCTGGGGGCAGGCGGCCTTCAAAGGGATCCAGATGGCGGTCGATGAGGCGAACAGCCAGGGGGGGATCGAAGGGCATCCTGTCCAAACCATCTCAGCCGACGCCAGTGACGGAGCGGGGCTTGCCGGACTGTCCGAGCAGGCGCAAAAAAACGGCGTCGCCGCCGTCATCGGTCCGGTTACGCCGTCGAAGGCGGAGGCGCTCGTCAAGGCCGGCCTGCCGGTGCCCTTGATCAGCTTGGCCACAGCGTCGACGGTGCCGAGCATCGGCGACAAGGTCCTCCAGGGCAGCTATGACGACCGGCAACAGGGGGCCGCCGCCGCCCAGTATGCGGCGCGCGTCTGGAGCAAAAAGGCGGCCCTCGTCGTCGAGGAAAAGAGCGCCTACGCCCAGTCCCTCGCCAAGGCCTTCCGGGAGACCTATGAGGAAAAGGGCGGAAAAATCGTCAAGAGCCTGACTTACCAGCGAGGACAACAGGATTTCAGCGCACTCATCCAGCAGTTATCCCAGGCCGATCCCGAGGTGATCTACCTGCCGGGCTATGCGAAGGAAGGGAAAGCCTTTTTGCAGCAGGCCCGTCAGAAAGGGCTCCAGACGCCGGTCATCGGCGGCGACGGTCTGGAGTCGGTGGCCAAAGAGATCGCCGGCAAAGAAAAAGAAGCCTGGCAGTGGCGTCTCTACTACACGACACCCAATTTCATCCCAACCGGCGAAGCGGCGGCCTTTGTCCAAACCTACCAAAGCCGCTACAGTGAAGCGCCCCAGCCCATGGCGCTCTGGGCCTATGACGCCACACGGGGGATTTTGAACGGCCTGCGATCCCCCGAGGTCCGCGCTAATCCCGACGCCTTGCTCCGCCAGATGGCCGGGGCCGGCTGGCCTGTCGCCGGCGGACGGATGCGGATCGATGAAAACCGCCACGCTTGGCGGCCGATGGCGATCATGGGGTCCGAACCGGACCTGCGGCTTGTTGAAGTGATCCCCGCTGCCGGGCCGTGAGTCGCCTCGCGCCGGAGTTGGAAGCGGATCGGATGGCGCAGACGGACCGAGGAGCGGAGAAGCGGTGAGTAGGTGAAGGATCAGGTGCTGAGATAGGCACGCGCGTAGACGCGACCCCATCGGTAGTCGTTTATGCGCAGGTAGATGTTTAGCAAAGGGCGCGACCCGGCAAGACTACCTCCTGGATGGAACCAATCCATGAAGGAGGAGAACCGCTTGGCTCGAACGCCCTTTTCTCCTGCCTTCCGGCTCCTGACCCTGTTCACCCTGTTGTTGGCATGTTGTGGCGGAGTGGCCTTCTATCTACCGCACTTGGAGGCCCGTGAAGCTTCGCCGCTGCCGCTCCTGCGCCTGCACGTAGTCGCCCCTTCGGACGACCCGGCCGACCAGGCGCTCAAGCTGAAAGTTCGCGACGCGATCCTGGCCTATGTCGATCCGCTGCTGGCGGACTGTCACTCCGTTGAGGAATCGCGCGAACGGGTCCAGGAACACCTGGACGAGATTCAGACCCGCGCCGCCGCCGTCATCAGAGAAGCCGGCTATGACTACGCCGTCACCCCGGAGGTGGGTCGCTTTCACTTCCCGGCCAAGGTGTATGGTCACCTGAAAGCCCCTGCAGGAGAGTACGAAGCGCTGCGGGTGGTCATCGGAACGGGGCAAGGCGCCAACTGGTGGTGCGTCCTCTACCCGCCCCTCTGCCTGAGCGACCGCACCGGCGCCGTGGCCGCGGAGAGCCCGTCAACGGTGAAGGCAGTCAACGCGATCGAATCGGTCAGCCCACAGGACGGTGAGACCTCCGGCAAACTTGCCGTTGAGGTTCGCTCCAAACTCTGGGACATGATCAACGGCATAGAAAAACCCTGAAGCTCATCGCTTCAGGGTTTTTTTGCTCCGATCGGAGGTTATGTAGACCCACAAAGGCCGTCACCGACACGTTTTCCAACCTTGCGCTCGCAAGTGGGCGCTTCGCCGCCAGCGTTTGCCTTCCCGTCGTAGCGGGCTTGACAGCGGCTGACCAGATCCAGCTCCCGTAAAGTAAAATTATCGATTGAAAACATTAATCGGCAACGCACCCAGCAGGCGCACCGGAATCGTTCCGGCAAGTAGTATTCTACCCAAAAGAGGAGAGATTGTCACTAGGAGGTAGGTGGAAAACAAATGACTCTTCCCGTTTTGCTGTCGTCAATGTACTCCGATGGCTGAGTTGCATGGACTCCGGACGAACGGTACAATATAAGTATTGCTTCAAACTGGGATATTTTCAAAGGGAACTTGGGGGTGAATGGGGACTGGTGTCCTCCCTGGGCTTCAAACCCACGTGGCGCGCGGCCAACCCGGGCGCGGTAGGTTCGATTCCTACCCACTCCCGCCAATAAACGTTTGAGTAAAAATTTCACTGAAGCATAAAGCATAGTTTTGCGCAATACGTAAAACTATGCTTTAAGTTTGGAAAACATAGAACTGGGCAAACTGCTTTTTGAGAAATGAGGTGCTCGTGATGTTGGGATTAAAGAAATTAATTATTGATTTCTTTGATTTTGCGCAAGAAAACGACGTCGAATTATATAATGAATTTAGTTTACAGCATGAATTGGGGATTTATTTGAGAATGACAGTTCCAGATCACAAAGTGCAATTTGAACGAAACACTTCTTTTTTTACCAGCGATCACAATACCATTAAGAAGGAGATCGACATTTCAATCTTTACGATCGATAAAAAAGAAAAGTACGCTATTGAATTAAAATGTCCTTTAAATGGGCAGTATCCAGAACAAATGTACTCTTTTGTAAAGGACATTCGGTTTATGGAAGAAATGAAAGAGAGGGGGTTTACCGGAACGGCCTGTGTCGCCTTAGTGTCGGATAGACCCTTTTACGAAGGAAAAGTTAATAATGGAATTTATAAATATTTTAGGGAGGACTATGCTGTATACGGGAATATCTACAAACCGACTGGCCCTACCAAAACCGATAATTACATAGCTCTTTCCAGAAGGCATGAATTCATATGGAGAGACCTAAACGCTCAAAGAAAATATTACGTGATTGAAATATAGCTGGTCTAATACTAATTGGGCAACGCTCAAAGGGGGACGGAGCTTAACCGTAGGATATTATATTTAGATTATCTTCTCAAAAACGATCTACCTCCTTTGCTTATTCCGCCAAAGGAGGTTTTTCTTCATGCGCAAGTCCGCCATACTGTTCCACAATAAAATCCATAAAATATCTGCTGGCGATCGGCAATACCTTTTTGTTCTTAAAGGCCAATGAAATCGTTCGGACGATCGGCGGAGATATCTCTTTCGTGACAATGTCATAGTCAGATCTGCTTAGCACCAATTTCGGTAGGATGGAGACGCCCAACTCTTTTTCAATCATCGACATGATCGTGTAATCGTCATGGGCGCGGTATTGAATGTTGGGTTGCAGATTTTTCTGCTTGAAATATTCCAAGGGCTCGCTCAATTGCCCTTCGTCCAAAAGGATAAAGGGTTCATGGACGAGATCTTGTAATGAAATCGACTTCTTGGCCGTGAGCGGGTGGTTCCTGGGGATGACGGCCAACATTTCATCCTTTTGCAGGGGGATGGTATTCAGATCGGCGGCTGCATCGGCATCGGGATTGACGAAGCCAAAGTCAACGCTTCCCTCCTTAATCCACAGGGCGATGCTTGTGTACTCACCTTGATGAAGCTCAAAGACCACGGAAGGATACTTTTGCTTAAAATCTTTCATCAAGCCTGGCAGCCAGTTGCTGGACACGCTTGAAAACGTTCCGATGCGCACGATGCCTGTTTGCAGCCCCTGCATCGCTTTGTGTTTTTCCATGAGCTCACGGTAAGCGTGATAGACCCCTTTGATGTATGGCAGCAATTCCTCGCCGTCCGGCGTCAGTGTGACCCCTTTTCTGGAACGGAGAATAAGGAGGGTCGATAATTCCTTTTCTAAGGAATGAATCATCTGACTGATCGCCGATTGGGTGTACCCCAGTTCTTCAGCCGTTTTGGTAAAGCTGCCGGTTTCCATGATTTTGATCAGCGCAAGGTAACGATTCATCTCAGCCTCTTTTCATTAGATTTGCTAATATAATCATTATAGGAATTTGTTTTACTTATGTAAAGGCGGACGGTAGAATGATAAAACCAAAGGAGAAGATTCTGAAGGGGAAGGATCATGAACACCAATATTTCGAACTGGAAAAAGGGCGTTAGAGACGGGATTCCCATATGCCTGGGCTATTTTGCCGTGTCCTTTACCTTCGGCATCATGGCAAAGAACGCCGGGCTTACGCCGTTTCAAGCGGTCCTCATGTCGGCAACCAACATCACATCGGCCGGGCAGTTTGCGGCGCTTGGCCTCATCGGGGCGTCGTCGACGTACATAGAGATGGCCTTCACCCAACTCGTCATCAACCTGAGGTACTGTCTGATGTCCTGTTCGCTGTCGCAAAAGATAAATGCCAGCACTGATTTTTCCCATCGATTTTTGGTTGCCTTCGGCATCACCGATGAAATATTTGGGGTGTCTGTTTGTAAAGAGGGGAAACTGCATCCCTTCTACAATTACGGGTTGATGACCTCGAGCATACCGGGCTGGACGTTGGGCACCTTTTGCGGCGTCCTTTCGGGGAGCCTCTTGCCGGAGAGAATCGTCAGCGCCTTGAGCATCGCCCTCTATGCCATGTTTATCGCAGTCATCATTCCGCCGGCGAAGGGCAATAAAATCTTGTCCGGAATCATCCTGCTGTCGATGCTGGTGAGTTTCCTATTCGCCAAGATCTCCGTTCTCAGCGAGATCTCTTCCGGATTCAAAATCATCCTGTTAACGCTATTGATCGCAGGCATTGCTGCCCGACTGTTCCCGATACAGGAGGTTGCCAATGAGCAGTAACGTTTATGTATACATACTGGTCATGGCGGGAGTCACCTATCTGATCCGGTTAATCCCGTTGACGCTGATGCGTAAGGAAATCAAGAACGGTTTTGTCCGATCCTTTCTACACTATGTGCCCTATGTGACACTGGCCGTGATGACCTTTCCCGCCATATTGAACGCAACGGCCAATGTATGGTCTGCATCGATCGGCTTCATCGTGGCCATCATCCTCGCCTACCGGGGCAAGAGTCTCTTTATGGTTTCCTTGCTCGCCTGTGTCTCTGTTTTTTTGATCGAGCTTATCTTATAGCCCAGTTTCGACGCCCCAAAGTGCTCTACCGTCGATTTAATTTAAGTATAATCGTTGCTACGAACGTTGCTACGAGCCTTCGGTCTAAACATCGATGTATGGTGCGTAAAAACGAAGAATTCCTATTTATTTTACGACCTCCTTGAAAATCACTGCAACCGTAAGAAAGGCGCCATTTACGAAAAAAGTAAATGGCGCCTTTCTTACTTGCCCGATTAGCGAACATGAAACCGTTTGCGGAATTCTAACACATACTTCTCCGAGACAATCGCATCTTTTCCACGAAGTCCACGAAATCGTAACACGATTGATTTGTCGCCTCTTGAAGCACTATCAATTTGTTCAAGGTTGACTACATAACTTCGATGAGTACGCATCATGGAAGGATATAGTAACAGACGAGGAATTAGCTCAGATAATTCCTCTGTCGATTGGATAATAATATTATCCGATAAATGAAACAATACACCACTTGTTTTTGATGTTTCAATAAAAGAAATGTCTTGAAAAGGAACACATCGATAACTGTCCTTTGTTCGGAACATTATTGTTGTTTCTTTTTTTAAAGAATTCAAATCGATCTTTTGGTATAGTCGTTCAACTACACGAGTAATCGCTCTGTGAACTCGTCGTTCAGAAGCGGGTTTTTGTATAAAATCAACGGCACGCACATCATATCCGTCAGATGCGTAGGATGAATTTCCTGTATACGGAATAACTTCGACTTTTGTGTCAGCTAATATAGGAAGAATAGCTTGGATCGCATTTTGCTCATCTCCCATTTCTACATCTAGAAATACCACATTTGCCGAAGAAAGAAATAGTTGTTTTGCTAACGATTCAAATGACGTTACTACCTCGATAGAAATAATGCGGGGATCCGTCTTCAAAATATCTCTTAAATCATCTGCCGCACCGATATCGTCATCAGCAATAATGGCTCTGAGCAAAGTAACATCATCCTTCGTGTACTAGATTCGGTGTTGGCAACGGAAAGGCAATTGTAACCTCAGTTCCGCCCGTAATAGTAGAAACACGGGTATACCCTTCTCTGTCACGAATGACTCTCTTGATTTGAGCTAAGCCTTGGCCTCGCCCTTGTCCCTTTGAAGAAAAACAGGTACTAAAAGCTGCTATTCTGGCCACTAGTGGCATTTCACCTGAATTACGAACAATGAAAAATGACATCTCATAGTCCTCATCAATAATAATTTCAATCCATCCACCAGAACCTGCTGCTTCGGCAGCGTTTGTCAATGCATTGCCAATTGTAGCAGTAAGATCGACGGGATTTACTTGTGCTCTCCATGGTGCGCGAACATCAATGGAGGTTTTCACATCATTGAATCGAGCCAGAGTAGCGGATATGATGGCTGCGAGATAGGAATCTCCAACTTCCTCCAAGTCCGTAATATCACCGAGTTCGCCAATAAGGTTCTTCATGTAATTTGACGCATCGTTCAATAGTCCACGCCGAAGCAGTACTTGAATATTTGATAAGTGATTACGTAGATCGTGACTAATTCCCCGCTCCCTACGTTGTGGGGTATGGAAGGCATAGTGTTCTAAAATATAGGAACGTCCTGCAGTAGTTGCAGAAAATAAAGAGAAAGTCGTGGCCCCTGCAAGAATGATTGAGCGGAATGGGCCTCCGAGATGATTGTAAAGTATCCCTTCGATCGAAATACCTAGCGCTGCAATTTGAGCAAGAACGGCAACAATAATTGCTAATCCATTTCTGTTTCCCACTGAGTAAATAAATGCATCGACATAGGGACGCAAGGTTACCCGAAAATGACGAAGTGTGATCCAGACTCCGCCCATGCAAATGAGGACACCGGTGCCGCCGACAAATAACGGCCAAATACCATAGTCTGCTGGCGTGCCGGGCGCCATATCGAGCCAACCCCATAAAACTCCATATAGGGCATCTATTGAAAATATAATAGTAGACAAAACAGCAACTGCAGTTGTTGTGTATCGCCACGGCATTAAAAGAAAATAGCGAGTTATGACACAGATAAAAAGAGTCTCAATAATAGTATTGAGATCTGGATTTATACCAGTAAAATTCCCGGATATCGTTAATATACTATCGTAAATAAATGCTGCTCCAAGTACACGAATAAAACTAACCTCAAAGGCAAACAAATCAGCCATAATTTTAAAACATATTAAAGAATGAAAAAAAGCTGGATAAAAAAAGAAGAACAAATCCCGAACAGACATTAATTTCTCCTTTTCGGCGCCAATATTCCGCGTTTGGGGAGACTATTTCCTATTGAAAGGGTAATTGTGTCGCGTTTAAGTGACAAGATGTATTATCTAGATATCGTACTTGGCATTTTCAATGTATCAACTAAAGAGATCATTATTTTTCAAGAAACCAACATGGATCTACTATTTCATAATATACAATATATTACCAGAAGTGCGTTGAATTTGTTAACACCCAAACACATATTCGTGACGGAGAGGTGTACCGGTAGAGTGTGCACTCCTTCTGTTTGGAATGTTTTTTTGGTCACTTACATTTTAACAAACAGGGGTGCACTTTTTGGCATCAAGATGACGTTTTCGTCATGGATAAAGCTTTACATTTTAGGGCTTCGGTCCCACTCTCAGAGGTGCGAACTTTGAGTTGTGAAAATGGAAAGGTATTACGGAAGACCGAGTTAGACAATCGCCTCATGACTCCGAATAGTGATCAGTTAATTTATGGTGATAAAGTCATATTGCTTGCGAGAGCAAGTTCAAAATTAACTAAAATGAGACCTAAAAAACTGTTATCACAAATTGGGATTTAAGAAAGGTGTGTTCGCTCATGAAGAAAGTATTATTTTTTGGAGTCTTAGTAGGATCATTACTCACTTCGTCCATTGCTTTTGCGGACCAGGCTATTAAGCTTATTGTAAACGGAGTAGACATCACTCCTAACATGGAAGCAAAGCCTATTATAGTTGATGGAAGGACATATGTTCCGGCTCGTCCTTTAGTAGAGGCACTTGGAGCGACTGTTTCTTGGGATAATAACACTAACTCCGTAATTGTAACCGGAAGTAATAGTGAAGGTAAATCTGGCGAGGTCGGCCTTTGGGAAAAGAAGCCAATAGCAACTACAGGATATAATTGGGATTTTCATAAAGATGAAAAGGTAATATCTACAGCCAACGGTGGTAAACAAGGGTCCATAACATTTGATTTAGATAATGTCGGTATTAAACCAGTACGATTAAAAGGAACCATTATTTATGAAAATACATACGATGGATACTCAATTATTGAGATATTTGGTAATGGGGAATCTATCTACAAAAGCAACCAGCTTAAAGGAGTTGGAACTCCGATCCAAGTAAATCTACCAGTTGAACATTTCTCGAATGTTACAATTCAGCTTCATCGTTATAATAAAGACGGGCAACTTGATGCTTCTGGGTATCTGTATTTAACTCTCTCCAATTTGCGAATTACCAGTAACTAGAACACTACGTAAAGCGGCCTCGCAATTTATCTGTAGGGTCGCTTTTTAATTTATTCCTGAATTCGTGAAGCAATATCCAGAATAATCCTGAATTTCGACGCAAACCCCGTTTAATAGACAAAATTGAGTGTAATCGAGAAGAGATAAACTCAATTATTCCTTTGAGATGTTTACACTCGTCTAGACTCGGCAGATGCTGAGAAAGGAAAAACCCGGTAACTGAAGCCGCCGAGCTGCATAGAAAACCGCGATTCTTCCAACACTTGGTTTGAATAGAAACCGAGGGAAGAAGGGTTTTGTATGCAACCACAGTCTGCTCAGATTAAAATACTTTTAGCTCCCGTTTTTTTGTGTGGGTTGGCAATTACAGAAATGCTAAAATGGGGCTATGAACAACACAGATTTATTTCAATTAGCCCTCGGCTTAACACCGCCATGGTTTGTCTCTGAAACCCGGTTTAACGCCGAGGCCCAAGAACTGCATATTACGATCGACTTCGTGCCCGGAAGCTCATTTGCTTGCCCGGCTTGTGCTGAAGCTGGCTGCAATGTCCACGATACAAAGGAGAGATCTTGGAGACACCTGAACTTCTTTCAGCACAAGACCTTTATCCATGCACCTTTGCCTCGAACGAAATGCGATCGATGTGGGGCAGTCCGCCAGATAACGGCGCCGTGGAGTCGACCCGGCAGTGGATTCACCCTGCTCTTTGAGGCCTATGTGATGACACTCATGAAAGAAATGCCTGTTAAATCAGTCGCGCGAATCGTTGGGGAACATGACTCTCTCCTGTGGCGAATCCTCCATCACTATGTTCATACAACTCGTCGAAAAGAAGACCTGTCGGCCGTCGAGAAGAGAAGCATCGATGAGACGGCTCGGACCAAAGGGCACAAGTACGTCTCGAGCGTGATGGACGCCGAGACCCGGCGAGTCATCTTTGCCACAGAGGGAAAGGGCGCCGACGTGCTTCCAAAGTTCAAAGAAGATTTTCAATCCCATAGGGGTTGTGCGGAGAATATTACCGATGTTTGTATGAACATGTCCCCAGCCTTTATTTCCGGCGTGGAGAAAAATCTTCCGGAAGTAGCGATAACCGTTGACAAGTTCCATGTGATCAAACTTATCAACGAAGCGGTGGATCAAGTTCGACGGGAAGAACAAAAGACGATGCCGGAGTTGAAAGGAACGCGCTATACCTGGTTTAAAAACAAAAGGCATCTAACGATGAAGCAAAAAGCAATTATGGAGGATGTGCTGGCCCAACGAAACGCAAAGACCGGCAAAGCATATCAGCTCCGACTCACATTTCAAGAAATGTACGAAAAAGACCCCATGGATGCGCCGATGTTCTTTAAAAAGTGGTACTTCTGGGCGACACATAGTCGGTTAGCGCCGATGAAAGAAGTGGCACAGACCATGAAGCGACATGAGAAAGGCATCCTGCGGTGGTTTGTCTCAAACGTTACGAATGGGTTGCAAGAAGGGATCAATAGCGTGATTCAGGCGGCCAAACGTAAAGCGCGAGGGTACAGGTCAGTACGCAACTTTATTTCCATGGTTGCGGGTGGGCTAGACATTCGTAAAGCACCGGAGAGAATTTGATACATTTTCAGCAAACAAATGTTCAACCACACAAAAAAGCCAAGAGCCAGTAGATCTACCTAGAAATATAGTTGCAACGACCCGAACACATAGACGCTGAAAGGACGCAAGCCAACAATGAACAAGCATCTGCAGTGAGTGATCACATAAATGGTTGCCTGCCTGATTTCGTCAGAAAAACGAGTTCAAGGATTATCCGGACGAGGTCATGGCAGTCGAGTATTCGATAGGTACAGCGTTGGACATGGCGGAGGCCATAGGAGTTGTTAAGTGCGGCTACATCCTTTTCAATGGATATTATCACTTTTTGTGCCATTTCTAAGTCGTGCTCATAAATTAGTTCACGGATTCTGGTATTTGAATTAGAAAATAGAAAAAAATGCGTAAGCGCCATTCACGAATCAACGTGAATGGCGCTTTTCTTAACCAATGGCTTCCCCTTCCTCCTCAACCATGTCACAAAAACAGGCCGTCAGATCTGGGTCCCACTGCTCCCCTGCGTGGCTGCGGAGGATGGCGAGCGCCTCCGCTTGGGGGAGCGCCTTGCGGTAGGGCCGATTGCTCGTCAAGGCGTCATAGGTGTCGGCGATGGCGAGGATGCGGCCGCCCAGGGGGATGTCCTCGCCCTGCAGGCCGTCAGGGTAGCCCTTGCCGTTGTACGCCTCATGGTGGTGGCGAATCAGGGGCAGCACCGGGGCCAGGGTGTGGATGGAGGCGCAGATCTTCTCTCCCGTGACGGGGTGGGCCTTGATGGCCTCAAACTCGTCGGGTGTCAACTTGCCGGGCTTAAAGAGGATTTCGTCGCGAATGCCGATCTTGCCGATGTCGTGAAGCAGTCCGGCGATTTTGATCACCTCGGCCTCCCCAGGATCGTCCATCACCCGGAGGGCCAATTGGTGAGCAAAGTCGGAGGTTCGCTTGGAGTGGTTGACGCTGTAATGATCCCGGGCTTCTAAGGCTTGGGCCAGGGAAAAAACGACGTTTTGGAAGCTCTCCAACTCGTCATGGAGCGCCTTGATCCGCAGCAGCGACTTGACTCGCGCCTGCAGTTCCAGGGGATTGAAGGGCTTGGTGATAAAATCGTCAGCGCCGATCTCGAAGGACTTGATCCGTTCATCCATGCCGTGCAGGGATGTGATCAGCACGACAGGGATCAACTGGGTTTCTTTGTTGCTTTTCACTTTGGATAACACACAAAAGCCGTTCATATCCGGCATCATCACATCGAGGAGGATGAGGTCGGGCTTTATCGTACGCAGCATCTCCAGGGCTGCCTGCCCACTGTCGGCTTCAATCACCCGGTACGGTTTCAACAATCCGCACAGCAGCATGCGGTTGGCTCTGTTGTCATCGACGACCAGGATTTTGGGAATCTCCATCACGTTCACTCACAATCTGTCTGTTCGTCGCCTATTTTGCGCAGAAGGCATGCGACTGCACTGTTTATGTATAAATGAATAATTGTAAATGACTTGATATGAGTATACGCGAAGGGATCCGCAGGGAGCAAGAGACAGGCCGGAATCACTGAATATTCTCCCGATGTCTCCAAGCGAGCGAGCGATGTTGGAAAAGGCAGCAGGAGTACGAGGCGTCCGCTGCAATCAACTCGATTTGTTTATTCTGGTGATGTAGACTGCTGGTGTAATTGCTGTAGATTCGATACAATAAATGTTAGCGCCACAAAGGGATAGTGGGCCGGTTTTTGAATATGACGGCAGAAAAAATAAGCAAAGATGACAGATAGGGAAGAGCGTCCGGAATGAAAAGTTCGAAAGTAAAGCCGGAGTAAAACTGGAAATAAAACCCGAAGTAAATCCCAAAGTAAATCCTAAAGTAAATCCGGGAAGTAAAGTCGGCGGGGAAAGCCGATGAGAAAAATCGGCGAGAAAAGCCGGAAACAAAACAGAGGAAATCTGCGGGACGAAACAATGGTCTTGCTGAAATAACAGGCGCGCAGATCGACATTGGCTAGGGGAAGTGAAATCGGCGGCATGAACAAAAATTGGGCAAACGGGATCATCGCCGGGGCGCTGGCCGGCGCGGTGATCGCACTCGTTCCATTGGTCCTCTCCTTGCAGGGCGAGCCGGTGCTGGGCCTGGATCGCATGGGGTGGGCGGCGATCGAGGCGGTGCTTCTCTTCGGTCTTTTCGGCCGCGCAGCCTATCTGAAATGGAGTCATCACCAACTGAGCCAGGCTATTCAGGCGTTGACCCCCTTTCGGGAAGGCCCCCTGGAAAAACCGGCGCTCAAGCTGCTGCTGGAGGATTTGCAGAAGCGCAACGACGAGCAGCATGGGCTGAACCTCGATGTGGTCATGGCCAAGCGGGAATTGAGTCATGCGGCGCTGGGGATCAGCGCGCCATTGGCAGAGCGACTGAACCGGATCTATGGCGCCCAGTAGGGGCGGACGGTTGGGAGCGGGCCATCCTCGGCAGGATGGGCAACCTCTGTCTATGGTTTTTATATGTTGCGGATCGGCGGCAGAACCGATAGACTTTCAGTAGAGAATGCGCCTCCAATAACAAAGTCGAACAGCGCGAGAGCGTGGCAGACGATGGCCACAGAGGAGGTTGTCATGAGCGATTCGCAGGAAGCGACGAGAGACGCCATCACGGTGTTTGTCAAACTCTTTGCCACCTTTCGTTTGAACCGCTTTCCCACGCGCCTTATGGAGTTTCCCGCCGGGTCGGCTGTTCGCGACGCCTTGTCCGTGCTGGCCATTCCCGAGAAAGAAGTCGCCATTTGCATGGTCAATGGCCATTCCAAGGAGATTGACCATATCCTCTCCGACGGAGATACCTTGTCCCTCTTTCCCCCTGTCGGCGGGGGTTGACAGCAGAATCGCCTCTTTTGCGAATGAAACGCCACAGTATCATGGTGACCATGTGCTGTGGCGTTCTGCATCTGAATGCCAACAACAGAAAGGGGAGACGGACAGTGGGGGAAATGCCGGATCAGTTGCGACTGCATCAGGTCTTGGAGGCCATCAAGGCGCTGTCAGAGGAGGACCAGCAGGTGCTCCGCGACGCCTTGCAAAACATCCGGTCTGAAACGCCGGGGATCATTGTCCAGGTGATAGATATGGACGAGGAGGAGAACCCGGAGATCTCCATGGGTGCGTTGATTCATGGTTTCATCGATTTGAACCTGTCCCTGACGGCGGGAAAGACCAAGCTGGTCACCTCCGTGTTTCACGAGGGATACCGGCAGGATTCCACCATACGCCTGCTGTACAACCCGCGGTTCAAGGCGTTCTTGTTTCCGCTCCACTAGGGATGCGAAGAGATAGAGGCTACGCGAGATAGAGGCAATGCGAGAAAGAGGCAACACGAGATTGACGTAATGCAGGATAGACGCAATGGGAGATAGCAAAAAAGCGCCGTTTTCGGCGCTTTTTTATTTGCTAAAATTACCAATCGAATAAGTCCGTTTGTCCCGGCAATTTCCGGCCATCCCCCGTATAGGGTGTAGAGGGTATTCCTCAAAACCGAGGTGGTGTGCCATGCAGGGGGACGGGCAGGCTGCGGCAAAACCGGTCGTCGACGCCGCGGCAGCGCCCGGAGGCGGACAGTCCGCCCAGGAAGAGCGGCATGTCGACAGGACAATGGCGTTGCGTTGGTTTGCGCTCCTAACGCTCACGGCGTTGCTCGCTTTGTTGGCCCAGGCCAGCCTGGTCAATGAAGGCTTGCTGCGGCAGCAGATCCAGGCGCGAAGTCAGATCGAGAGCCTGGAGGCCCAGGTCCGGCAGTTGAACGACACGGTGGAGCAGTTGCAGCGCGAGAAGCAACGGTGGCGGGCAAACCAAAGCCCAACAGGCGCTGCGTACGGGGAGAAACTTCCGGAAAAAAAAACGGCCTATCTGACCTTCGATGACGGCCCCAGCGAAAACACCGCGGCGGTCCTGAACATCCTGGCCCGTTACCATGTAAAAGCCACCTTTTTTGTCAACGGCAACCCGACGGCCGCCGGCAAGGCGCTCTACCAGCGGATCGTCCAGGAGGGGCATGCCCTCGGCAACCACACCTACAGCCATGACTACAAGAAGGTCTACGCCTCGATGGACGCCTTTTTGGCGGATGCCCGTCGACTCGACGACCTGATCGAAGAGGCGACAGGGCTTCGGCCCGAACTCCTCCGCTTTCCCGGCGGCTCGAACAACCTCGTCTCGCCGAGCCGCAGGTTCATGAGCGAGTTGACGCGCCGGGTGATCGACGCCGGGTATCAGTATGTGGATTGGAACGTCGATTCCCTCGACGCCGCCAAGACGACCCAAGACAGGGCGATCATCGTCGACGCCGTGACCCAGCAGGCGGCTGGTCAAGATCGGGTCATTGTGCTGTTTCATGACAGTCAACCCAAGCGGACGACCGTCGAGGCGTTGCCGGAGGTCATCGAGCGACTGCAGGCAGAGGGATATGGCTTCGAGTCGCTGACCAAGAACGCCTACACGGTCAAATTTTTATAAAAAAGGGGTAGCAAAAACGAGGGGACGATCACGGAGGCTCAGGAAGTTGCAACAGCAGCTTCATTTTTTTTGAACAATTCCAGAGATTCGCACAAACCTTCTCCGGCCTCGATCATAGTCTATGGTGAGATAGAACTCCCATGGAGGGTGAGGATATGACCAGCAAGCCGCTCTGGTTTCCGCCGGTGTCGTGGCCGACGGGGTTTCGCAACGAAAAGCCGCGCACACAGGGCGTGACCATGATCTTTGACAAGGGAATCGGGTTGGTGTCCTTTCATGACCTGCTCGAAATGGCCGCCGATCACATCGATTTTATCAAGCTGGGTTTTGGGTCGGCGGCGCTCTACCGGCCGGAAATCCTGGAACAGAAGGTAAACCTGGCCCGTCGCTACGGTGTCGAGGTCTATGTAGGGGGAACCCTCGGCGAGATCGCTTACTGGCAGGGCGGCTATGAGGAACTGCTGGCGGGCCTGCAGGCCGTCGACATCCGCTGGGTCGAGATCTCCGACGGGACGATCCAGATCCCCTCCCGGGAACGGCGCGCCCTGATCCGCAAGGTGACGGACAGGGGGTTTCAGGTGTTGACGGAGGTGGGGAAAAAAGATCCCCGTCAAACGCTTCCGCTGCCGGCGATCATCCGCCAAATCAGGGAAGACCTGGCCGAAGGCGCTTCCTATGTCATCGTCGAGGGGCGTGAATCGGGAAAAGGGGTCAACTTCTACGACAGCAAGGGAGAGATCCGCGACGATGACCTGGAGGCGATGGTGGAGGCCGTCGGAAAGGTCGATGCGCTGCTGTGGGAAGCGCCCATGAAAGAGCAGCAGCAAGCCCTGATCAAGCGTTTCGGCGTCAATGTGAACCTGGGGAATATTCCGGTCCATGAAGCGATTGCCCTGGAATCGCTGCGCCGCGGCCTGCGCTCCGACACGCTCGCGCTAGCCATCGAGGAAAAGGCGCGGCAAGAAGCGAGCGCGGCGGACAACGGGCGCCCCTAGGCGGCAAGCCTGGTGCGGCGATGACACTGGCGGGCAGAGGCCGGTGGCGGAGCCGCCCTCAGCGGGTTCGAATCATCGATGGTGAGCGGGAAGGGAACCGGAGGGAAGCCGCTTGTATGTCGAGGTGATCGCTACCCATCAGAACGTGACCCGTGACGAGTTGGAAGGCCGGTATGTCATCGTCATCGACACCCTGCGGGCCACCTCCACCATCGTCACCGCGCTGGCCCACGGCTGTAAACAGGTGTTTCCTGTGGCCAATCTCAATGAGGCGAGGGTGCTCGCGTCCAGCTGGGACAGTGACAAGGTGTTGCTGGGGGGAGAGGGGCAGGGACGTCCCCTCCCGGGGGTCTTCCTGGGCAACTCCCCTCGCGACTATACGGCGGAAGTGGTGGGCGGCAAGACGCTTTTCTTGGTCACCACCAACGGCACGGTGGCCCTGCAAAAAGCGCAGAAGGCCGCCCCGGTGCTGGTGGGCAGCCTTTTAAACGGCGAGACGGTGGCGCGCCGCGTTCTTCACGACGATCCCGATGACCTGGTCATCCTCTGCGCGGGAACGCAGGGTTACTTCGCCCTGGAGGACATCGTCACGGCGGGCAAGATCATCGGCCACATCTGGGAAAGCCGCCCTGCCGTCGTCAATGAGCTGGCCATCGCCGCCTTCCAGTTGTACCAGTTCAATCAGCAACAGCTGCCGTCGCTGATGGCGCAGACCATCCATGGCCGGCGGCTCGTCGACATGGGCGATGGGGACGATCTGCGCTTTTGCCTGCAGGAAGACATCTTCCCCCTGCTGGCCCATCAGGCGGTGGCCCGCGTCTGCCTCTTGACGCCCGAGCCGGCGCTGGCTCAGGAGAACAACGGCAGTCGTGGCAGTTCATGGCATGGAACCCAAGGGAGAGCATAAGATCAGTAGCAGATTACCCGCGGGAGGCGTTGCCCTTGCGTGGCGGGACTGTGCTGCTGATCTTTGTTTTGCTCTTGGGCGCCATCGCCCGTTCTCCCATGACGGTCATGGCCGCTGCGGCGATCCTGGCGCTGAGTTATCTCGGCTGGGGCGGCCTGCTGGAATGGATTGAACAGAACGGGGTGGACATGGGCCTCATCATGCTTACGTTGGCCATGCTGGCGCCCTTTGCGACGGGCAAGGTGGGCGCCCGGGAGGTCTTGCTTTCCTTCGCCTCCCTGCCGGGGCTGATCGCCCTGATCGGCGGCATCCTGGCGACCAACCTGAACAAGCAAGGCATCGACCTCTTGTCGGGGGAGCCGCAGATCATCGTGGGGATGATCGTGGGATCACTCGTCGGCATCGTTCTCTTCGGCGGCGTCCCCGTGGGACCGCTGATGGCGGGCGGGCTGACGGCGCTCTTTTTGCAGATCTACTGGTGGCTGACGCGCTGACCAGCAGCTGAATGGCTCAGGGCGGATGGCTCATAGCCCAGGTCTTACGGCTTATGGGTGATGGCCGGTGGCCGAGCCGTTGCGGCAGGTCAGCGGGCCAGCGCAGGCGTTCGCAGACGCGCTCTCTGTGCGTGGCGGCGCTTCCGCAGTGTCGACGGCTGGCAGTGACTAGTCCTCTTTGCGCCCGATCGGTTCTTCCGGCCGGAGGGCCGGATGGGGACCGGAAGCCGCCGGGTAGTTCGGCGGAGTCGGCGGCGCGTGATAGACGTTCATGGGCTGGTGCTGGCGGTACTTGTTGAGGTTGACCAGTTCGCGCAGGTCCTGGCGGATGGCGCTCAAGGTGAAGACGAACCAGACGAGCAGGACGATTTGAATCAATGCGGCGATCATCATCATGTTCATCCCGGGTCCCATCGTATAGGGCAAGGTGGCACTCCCCCTTCTATCGACGTCGGAGCCGAATCGCGTCGCGAATATCGGTCACGGCTTCGGTCATCTGGTTGACCTGGCAGATGTACCAGATGACAAGGCCGAGCCAGCCGGCGATCATGTAGGGCATCATGTGCAGCCACCGGCGGCGGCTGGCCGGGGAGCGGCGATAGCGGTAATGCATCGGTTCACCTCCTCCCATCGAATGGAATCGAGAGAGCGATTGGGCGGACGGAAAGGGAGATGGCACGGTGGAGATGGAGATCCAGAAGGGTGCCCCGAATTCACAGGGCGATTGGGGATAAGTCTGTGGATAACCTGTGAAAAAGGGCGTTGGGTTGTGGATTTTTTTGCTCGGTCTCTGTTAACCGGCTGCGCCGGTGGCCTGGCTTTTTGGCGTTTTCAGGAAAAACCAGGCCAGAACCAGCGTGGCGGCGCCGGCCACCGCCCAGGGGCCGTAGAGCGCCCAAGGGCCGCCTTTTTCCAGCAGGCTGAAGACGGGGGGACCGAGGGCGACGCCGATGAAGCGAACGCCGCCGTAAAAAGCGGTGATGGCGCCGCGTTTTTCTTCGGAGGCGGAAGAGGTGACGATGGTGTTCAGGCTGGGCAGCGTCAGGCCGGTGCCGAGGCCGAGGACGGCCAAGAGGGCCAGTACGGCGGGGATCGTCTTAAACAGGGCCGACAAGACCAGTGCCGTCGAGAAGAGTCCGAGGCCTGTCAGCAGGGTCGTCTTCAGGTATTGGGGTCGTTTTTGCAGGAAAAAGCCGGTGCCCAGGGCGGTGCTGGCCGAGGCCAGCACGGGAATGGCCAGGACAAGCCCCTTGCGCACGCCTTGCAGGCCATAGGTGGCTTCCAGGGCGTCGGAGAGGTAGGAGAGGACGCCGAAGAGGGTGAAGAGGGCGAGCATGCCGCCGAAGAAGGCGATCAACAGTGTGGCCGCCTTTTTCTGAAACAGTTCGGAGACGCCGGAAAAGTAAGCTGAAAAGCTTTTGTTGGCCTGGCCCGGCGATATCGGTTTCTCTTTGACCAAAAAGGCGATGGCCAGGGCGACGGGAACGGCGAGGGCGGCATAGACGAAGAAGAGGGACCACCAGATGAGCAGGACGAGCAGGGAACCGAGGATGGGGCTGATGACCTTGCCGAGGCCGTTGGTCGACTCGAGCACCCCGAGGGCCTTGTTGCGCGACTGGTTCTGGTAGAGGTCGCCGATGAGCGCCATGGCGATGGGGGCCGTGCCGGCGGCGGCGAGTCCCTGGACGATCCGTCCCGTCAGCATGACGGCGTAGGAATTTTGAAACAGGACGGGGGACAGGCCGGAGATGAGGCCGCCGATGCCGTAGAGGAGCAGCGCCGGCACCATGATCTTCTTTCGCCCGATGCGATCGGACAAAAAGCCCAGAAAGGGTATGGCGAGACCGGCGGGGATGGAGAAGAAGGTGATCAGGAGGCCGACCTGAAAGGGGCTGATGCCCATGGCCTCGCGGATCTGGGGGAAGGCGGGGATCAGCATGGAGTTGCCGAGCACCATGATCAGGGGGACGCCGGCGAGGGCGGCGAGCACCCAGTTGTCGGCTTTGGCCGCGCCGGCGGCGCTGCTCTTCCCGTCCTCTCGCGCTGACGAGAGGGCGGGGCTCAAGGTGCCGGCCCACTCGCTGGCAAACTCTGTTCCGGCAAACTCGGCGATGTTCGTCTCCGACCGGGACGGCCGATCGATGGCGCCGGCCCACTCGCCGCTCGGTATGTCCTGTTTCACCTCAATCGGGTCCAGACGGGAAGCGCGATGGGAATGCTCCATGGCGATTGGTCCTCCTGTCGCAGGGCGTTCCGTTCTCGTTTCATTGTTTCCCGTCGACGGGCGCCCGTTGAACGGGGATTGCTGGCAAAAAAAAATGCGCCCCGCCGTCGTCGGTCACCGGGGGCGCGAAGGGGAAAATGGAGCAAGGATTGCGCAAATCGCGAGGCGTTAGTCTTCCATGGTCGAGAGATCGCCCGTCGGCAGGCCCAGTTCCCAGGCCTTGAGGACGCGGCGCATGATCTTGCCGGAGCGGGTCTTGGGCAGTTTGTCGCGGACCTCGATCTCCCGAGGCGCCGCATGGGCGGCCAGCCCTTTTTTGACGAAATCGACGATCTCCGTTTTTAACTCGTCGGTCCAGAGGTAGCCTTCGCGCAGGGCGATAAAGGCCTTGATGATCTCGCCGCGCAGCGGGTCAGGTTTGCCGATGACGCCGGCCTCGGCGATGGCCGGGTGTTCCACCAGTTTCGATTCCACCTCGAAGGGGCCGACCCGTTCGCCCGACGTGTTGATCACGTCGTCGATGCGGCCTTGGAACCAGAAGTAGCCCTCTTCGTCCATGTAGGCCGAATCGCCGGAGATGTACCAGCCGTCGATCTTGAAGTACTCCTGGTATTTGGCCGGGTTCTTCCAGATCTTGCGCATCATGGAGGGCCAGGGCGTTTTGACGGCCAAGTTGCCCATCTGCAGGGGCGGCAGCTCGTTGCCCTTGTCATCGATGATGGCGGCATGGATGCCGGGGAAGGGTTTGCCCATGGAACCGGGCTTGATCGGCATGCAGGGGTAGTTGGAGATGATCTGGCCGCCCGTTTCGGTCATCCACCAGTTGTCGTGGATGCGGCGGTCGAAGGCCTTGAGGCCCCAGCGGACCACCTCCGGGTTGAGCGGTTCGCCGACAGAGAGGACATGGCGGAGGTGCGAGAGGTCAAACTGTTTGACGATATCGTCGCCGGCCCCCATGAGCATCCGGAAGGCGGTGGGGGCGCTGTACCAGACGTTGACCTTGTAATCCTGGATGGTTTTATACCAGTCGTCGGGGCGGAAGCGGCCGCCGCGGACGACGGAAGTGACGCCGTTGAGATAGGGCGCCCAGACGCCGTAGGAGATGCCGGTGACCCAGCCGGGGTCGGCCGTGCACCAGTAGATGTCGTCAGGCCGCAGATCGAGGATCCACTTGCCGGTCTGGTAGTGCTGGATCATGCCGTTATGGACATGGAGCACGCCTTTGGGCTTCCCCGTCGATCCCGAGGTGTAGAGGAGCAGCATGGGGTCTTCCCGGTCCACCCATTCGATGGCTGTCTCCGGCGGCGCGTCGGCCATCTCGGCCCGCCAGTCCAATTCGCCTTCGCCGAGGCCGCCGTCGAGCGGATCGACCATGAAGATGTGCTTGAGGTGAGGCAGTTCCTCTTTGGGGATGCGCTTGCGGAGCGCTGGCGTGGTCACGATGGCGACGGCCTCGGCGTCGGCCAGGCGGTCGCGGACGGCGCCTTCCATGAAGGCTTCAAAGAGGGGGCCGGCGATGGCGCCGATTTTGATGATGCCCAGGAAAGACCAATACAGTTCCGGGCTGCGGGGCATAAAGATGAAGACCCGGTCCCCTTTGCCGATGCCGTGCTTGCGCAGGACATTGGCAAAGCGGTTGGACTGTTCCATCATCTGCCGGTAGGTGACCGCCTCCTGGCGGGTGGGGTCGGAGTAGTACAGCGCCACTTTTTCGCCGAGGCCTTTCTCCAGCACGTTTCGGTCGATGGCTTCGTAGGCGATGTTGACCTTTCCGGTGTTGTGCCAGGAAAATTCGCGCTCCACATCTTCCCATCGAAAGGTTGCGCGGGCGTCCTCGTAGGATTTCAGGTTGCAATCGCCGGGGAAGACAGGGATACGCTCGGTGTGCATGCCATACCCTCCTATTGACTGTTTATTAGGAATTTTCAGAATTTAGAGTTTTTATGGGACTTATTTTAGCAAAAGAAATCGGTGGCGTACAGTCTTTTTTTGCGACGCCACCGATTTTTCCGGAACTCTTTTTTGAATCGGTTCGCAGGGTTGGGGTTCCGATTCGGCCCCAGTGGCCTGTCGATATTGGGGATAGATTGGGGAGTCAGTGGATAACTCTGTGGATAAGGTGCAAAAATCCACAAAAATTGTGGATAACCCCTTCGTAGGCTGTGGAAGACACCTTTACAAGTTGGGGATTTTCAACTGCGGGATTTTGACGAGGAACTGTTTGCGCTGCTCATGGCGCGCCTCAGCGTCAACGACAAAGGCCCGGTAGCGCTCGATGGCGTCGGCGATGTTGCCGATGACCGTCTCGAGGGGGTATTTGGACACGAAGACCCATGTCGGCAGCAGGTTGACGTCCGAGGGGGTGATGAAGTCGCGCCCCATGATCTCGCCGTTTTTGGTCAAGGTATAGAAGATCTTCTTCTGTTCATCATAAACCAGCACGATCTCGGGGTAGTGGTGACCGGTGTTGGCGATGGGAAACTTGATCCCGCTCCGGTAGATTTTATCGAGGGCCGGCAGGATGTTTTCGATCACTCGCTGCAGCAGGGACGTCTCCTGGGTCTCCAGCGTCGATACTTCCCAGGTGATCTTGGACAGTTTTTGGTCAAGGCCATCGATCTCGGCAACGAGTTGTTCGGGGGTGTCGAGCAGTTGCTCTTGCAGTTTCGTCATGGCGGACCCCTCCTCTAGACGGTTCTTCGTGAAGGCGCTTTGGGAAGACCTTGTGGGAACGACCTTTTGGTAACGGCCGTTATGGGACAGGCATGGGTCGATTATGCTAGTGTAATTCGATTCGCAGTGGGAAAACCCTGCCGGGCTGGCGTGGGCCGGAAGGAATTGGCCCTGTCGATCGAGAAGGTAGGCCCAATCGGACAATCTGTGGCCCCATGAACGCAAGCATGTGGCCCCATGCCGAGTGAAAAAAGCGCATCCTCGTGCGTCGTCCGCGTGCGTGCTGGGTGATGTGAATGGAGTGCACGTTCTATGACCGTTGATGAGCGGGTTTTGGCGGCAGGCGACCGCTGTGATGAGGTCTGTGTCCATGCCGATGTGGTGGACAAGCGGCGGGAGCAACTGTTGCCCTTGGACACCTACCAGGATCTGGCCCAGTTGTTTAAGGCCCTGGGCGACCCGAGCCGCAGCCGGGTGCTGCACGCCCTCTCCTTCGGCGAACTCTGTGTCTGTGATTTGGCGAGCCTGCTGGAGATCAGCCAGTCGGCTGTTTCCCACCAGCTGCGGCTCTTGCGGGGGCTGCGTCTCGTCAAGTACCGCAAGGACGGCAAGATGGTCTATTACAGCCTTGATGACGAGCATGTCCGGGGCTTGCTGCGCCAAGGATTGGAGCATGTAAGCCACCGGTGACGAGGCGCTGACGGCGAGCCTTTTTTGAACGGTGTCATCGTTTTGAGGATTTGCATCTTTTTGCCCGGCGGCAGACCCTTTGGTCTAGCCGCCGGGCTTTTTGTGTATCCATGTAAGGACAAACTATAGGAAAGCGGGGGATGAGCATGACGGTTCTCGTCATGCGGGTGAGGCATCTGGCCGCCGAAAAGGCCTGGCTGGGCGCTGTGCTGGCGGCCTTGGCGCTGATCGCGGCGGCGACCTGGCTGGCCCTGCGCGCCGAAGGCGGCGCCGTGCCTGTCCTGTTCCTGGGGATCCTCTTGGAGGCCTTGCCCTTCCTGTTGCTGGGGGTGATCGTCTCGTCGCTGGTGGAGGTCTTCATCCCGCCGGACGGGATGCGGCGTTTGCTGCCGTCGAAGCCCTGGGCGGCCATTTTGGCGGCGTCGCTGCTGGGGATGCTCTTCCCCTTTTGCGAGTGCGGCATCATTCCGGTGGTGCGGCGGCTGGTGCGCAAGGGCATGCCCCTTTACGCCAGCATGGCCTTCCTGCTCGCCGCGCCGATCATCAACCCCGTCGTCATCGCCTCGACAGCCATGGCCTTTCGCGGCCATGAGGAGATGCTCGTCGGCCGGTTGCTGGGGGCCTTGCTGGTGGCCTGGCTGACCGGGATGGCCTTTCTCTTCTGGCGGGGCGACGGGATTCGCGCCGATGAAGCCGACGGCTGCAGCTGCGGTCACGGCCATGGCGCAGGGGAGGCTCGTTGCGGCCACGACCATGGACACCGTCACGGACACCGCCATCCCTCCACTTCCGGCGACGGCGGCGCCTTTCCCTGGCTGGGCCGGTGGCGGGACGCGGCGGATCATGCGGTGGACGAGTTTTTCGATCTGATCCCCTACTTTTTGACGGGGACGCTGATCGCGGCGGTCATGCAGGGGCTGTTGCAGCCGGACTGGCTGACCGAGGTGGCGAGAGACAGCGGCCAGTCGACGCTGATCATGATGCTGCTGGCCTTCGGCCTATCCGTCTGTTCGAACGCCGACGCCTTTTTGGCCAGCGCCATGACGCCCGGCTTTACGGGCGGCTCTGTGCTCGCTTTTATGGTCCTGGGTCCCATGCTGGACATGAAAAACACCTGGGTGCTCTTTCGGTCGTTCCGGCCGGCCGTTGTCTTGTTCCTGCTCGTCTGGCTGCCGGCGCTGGTCTATCTCTTCGCCTGGGGGGCGAATCAGGGATTTTTTCCAATGTAAAGGGGGATGGACATGGGCGCCGATGCGGTAAAGCTGGTCTACCTCACTGGGCTCGCCCTCTGGGCGGGCTGGATCGTCTACTCGGGACGAGCCGAGTTGTATATTCACCCGCGCTTCTCGCCGGCCCTTGCGGCCGCCGCCTGGGCGTTGGCCGCATTGGCGCTGTCTCAGGCGTTCCGCCTGATCCGGCAGCGGCGGTTCATGCTATCCGCTTGGCGACTTCCCGCCGGCCGCGCGGTCGTGAAACCGTTGGGAGCGGGGGTGCGCTATGGGCTGCTGACGCTGCCCCTCCTGTTTGCCCTGTTGCCGGGCGGCCAGGTGCTCGGCGGCGACTATGCCGCCCACAAGAGCCTGCGCCACGCGCCGGAGGCGGAAGCGCCGGCGGGGGAGGGCTTTTTCTCCGGTCTGCAGGCGCATTTTCACGATCCCGACCGACGTTGGTTTGGCGGAACCCACCCGCCGGCGGCTCGGGAGGGGCTGCCGGCCGCCCAGGGCGACGCGCCGGCGACCCGGGAAGGAACACCGCCGGCTGGAGGAACGCCCGGCGGGGGAGGGCAGGACGGCGCGCCGCCACCGGGGGGCGACGGCGCGAAAAAAGGGGGGCCCGCCAAAGCGGAGCCGGTGCTATTTGATGAGAGGAATTTCCTGTCGCTGCTCATGGCGATCAATCAGGAGCCGGGCCAATTTGTCGACCGTCCCGTTGAGATCAGCGGCTTTCTCGTCGATGCGCCTGCCGGCGGCGAAGGGCTCTATATCGGGCGCTATGTGGTCAACTGCTGTGTCGCCGATACGGTGATCATGGGATTGCCCGTCGAGAATACGGAAAGATGGATGAAGGGAGAGGACAAGATAAAAGTGGGGGATTGGGTCAAAGGGACGGGCCGGCTGCAAAAAGCCGTCAAAGCTGGCGCGCCGGGGGGGCTGATCGTCTCGCTGAAAGAGTTGGCCGTCGAGAGCCGGCCGCGCAACCCCTATATCTATGCGGAATGAGGGGAAAGGGGAGGAAGAAAGAGGAGACACAGGCTGCCGGGGCGAAAGATTCCGGCAATAAGGCATGGCAGCGAAAGGAGACATGGCATTGCGAAGGTTTGCCCCTTCCAACCGAACGCAGCAATCGCAGCGACGAAACCGCCCTCCGGTCGCTCCGGATCGGTTCCGGGAAAAAACGGCGGAGGAGCCGGGCGGGATCGCCCACCCCGGAGAACTGTTGCCTGTGGAGGCCCTGCCGGCGGATCTGCGCGTCTTTCGGCGCACCTTGCGCCCCCAAAAACTGCCCAAACCGCCGGCGTCCCATCCCGAGAATCCCATCTGGCGCGGCTTACAACTCGACGATTTTCAGGTCGAGGCGATTCGCGCCCTTGACGACGGCTTTGACTGCCTGGTCGCCGCCCACACGGGCAACGGCAAAACGCTGATCGCCGACTACCTTGTCGACAGGGCGATTCAAGAGGGCCGGCGCGTCTTTTACACGGCGCCGATCAAGGCCCTGTCCAACCAGAAGTACCGCGACTACTGCCGCCACTATGGCGAGGGCAATGTGGGTCTCCTGACGGGCGATCACCAGATCAACCGCCAAGCGCCGATCATGGTGATGACGACGGAGATCTTTCGCAACATGCTGATCGAGAAGGACATCCCCGGCGAACTGTCCCATGTCGTCTTCGACGAGGTTCACTACCTGAACGACCCTGAGCGGGGCGCTGTCTGGGAGGAGTGCCTGATCCTGCTGCCGCCGCAGGTGCGGTTGCTGGGCCTCTCGGCGACGGTGCCCAACATTCACGAGATCGCCGACTGGCTGAGCCATGTCCACGACCGGCCCGTGCCGATCGTGCGCTACCTGCACCGCCACGTGCCCCTGGAGCACAACTACTACCAGCGCGACACGGGCCTATTGGAAGCCGGCGACGTGATCCGGCTCTGGGAGGAGTTTTCCGAACCGGCGGCCGATCTGGCGGAACAGAAGGCCCGGGAACGGCGATCACCTTTTAAAAATTTTTCCCGCGGTCTGCCGGCGACAAGCCATCGCAGCCTCGTGGGCTGTTTGACGTCGATGGAACTGCTGCCGGCGCTCTACTTCCTCTTCAGCCGCAACGGCTGTGAAATGGCGGCCCGGGATTGGCAGGGCCATACCTTTCTCGACGAGGCGGGGCGGGAGGCGGCTGAGGCGTCCCTGGGCGAGGTGGAGGAGCGGTTGCCGGGGCTGACGGCGACGACGATCTGGGCGGCCATGCGGGACATGCTCGGCCGCGGCATCGCCTTTCACCATGCCGGCCTGCCGCCGGTGGTGAAGCAGGCCGTCGAAGAGATGTTCGGCCGCGGCCACATCCGGCTGCTCTACGCCACAGAAACCTTTGCCGTCGGCATCAACTATCCCGTGCGGACGGTCTGCATCGATTCGACGACCAAGTTTGACGGCAAGAGCTTCCGCGTCATGACGGGCACCGAGTACCACCAGATGGCCGGACGGGCCGGTCGCCGGGGCATGGACGAGCAGGGCCTCGTCATCGTCCGCGTCGACTACAACAACTACGCGCCCGAGCGGTTTCCGAATTGGCCGGAGCGGCAGCCGGAGCCGATCCGTTCGCGTTTCACCCTGTCTTTTAATTCCGTCGTCAACCTGGCGGCCCACCACTCGAAGGAGCAGGTGGACAAGATCCTGACGAACAACTTCAAGGCCTACCAGGAGTCGGCCGAGATCCGCCAGGCCCAGAAGCGGCTGGAGCGGCTGCGGACGAGCCTGGGCGCGGCTCGTTGCTATCTCGTCGGCAAAAACGCCTGCCCGGCCGTGCGGTACAGCCTGGACAAGGAGATGCGGACGCTGGAGCGGCGGATCCGGACATGGAAGCAGCAGAAGGTGAAGAGCGACCGGCTGAAGGCGCGGCTGGAGCAGGCCACCCAGCGCCAGGCGGAGATCCGGGAGCAGTTGACAGGGTTGCCCCACATGCGCTGCCACCGCCAGGATCAGGCCAACTGCCAGAAGCGCAACACGGAGACGTCCGGTTTTTATCAATCCTGGGAAAACGCCGAAGGACAGCTGGCCCGCGCCCGCGATCAGATCGACAAGATCCGCCGCGAGTATGAGCGCATGGTCGGTTTTTTGAAGGATAAACAGTACCTGACCGAGGAAGGGGCGCAGTTGCCCCGGGGCGCCGTGCTGGGCAAGCTCCATGTGGAGGAGTTGCTGGTGACGGAGTGGCTCTTTGAAGGCCTCTTCCATGATGTGACGGAGACGCAACTGGCGGCGCTGATCGGCGGCGTCGTTCAGGAGGAGAGCCGCTTCGAGCCCCATGTGACGGGGGCGTCCCGCACCATGGGCGGCTGGGTGGAAAAAGCGCGGGACACCTTCTTCCGGGTCCGCGATCTCGTGCCGGCGGGCCTGCCCCAGCCCCACTTTCGTTCGGAAGGTTGCTACCTGATCAAAACGCTGATCGAGACGGCCAACTGGTCCGACTACCTGAACCTGGTCAACATGGCCGAAGGCGACGCCATCGCCCTGGCCCGCCGGACCATGGATGTGCTGCGCCAGTTGGCCCGGGCCGTCGAGGAGGACGAGGCCCTGCGCAAAAAAGTGGGACGGGCCCAGGATCTGGTGGCCCGTCCGGAGGTTGTCGCCGGGTTGTAATTCACGAGAGCGATGGGGCGGCGGCGATGCTTGCGAGGCGCTGGCGCGGCGCCGCCATGGAGTGAGCAGGGCGGGGGCACGATGCTGCGGGATGGGCGGAGAGCGTTGCTCAGGTTGTTCCCAGCGCCGCCTTCAGGAATTCCTCCATCTGCGCCTTCGTCTTGCAGTAGCGGCTGTGCAGCCTGTCCGACTCCTGGCCGTCGCGAAAGACGATCAGCGTCGGGATGCCCCGGATGCTGAAGCGCTGGGCCAGGTCGGGCTGTTCGTCGGCGTTGACCTGGCCGAAACGGGCCGTGCCCGCCAGGGTTTCGGCCAACTGCTTATAGCCCATCTCTGTCCGGACACAATCGGGACACCACTTCGTGTAAAACTTGACGACATACAGGCCGCCGTCGCCGACGGCGTTGTCAAAGGTCTCCCCGTTTAACTGGTCGATCACAGGCGTTCCCTCCCTGTTGGTGTACTCTTTTCTCTCTCTATTGTAGCATTTCGACACGAAAAAGGGTAAGTATGGACTTGGTTCCATATCGTGCCAGATGGAGGCGGCCGTGAATTTATATGAAGCGTTGTTTCCTTTTTATGACACCGTCTTCCCGGTCAAGGCGCCGGTCGTGGATTTTTTGGCGGGACAGTTTTCAGCGTCGCCTGCCGTCGCCGGCTCGGGCTCAGGGGAATCGGTGACCGATGGGGGCAGCGCCCCCGGCGGCCTTCGTCTCCTCGACGCCGCCTGTGGGACCGGCGGCCATGCTCTGGCGCTGGCGAAACGGGGTTTTTCCCTGAGCGCCATTGATCTGCAGGCGGAGATGATCGCCGTCGCCAGACAGAAGGCGGAGGGCCTCGCCTCGCCGCCGCGCTTCGCCGTGATGGACATGAGCGCTGTCTATCCGGAGACCCTCGGTCGCTGGGATGGTGTCTACTGCATCGGCAATTCCCTGCCCCACCTGGGCGATATGACGGCCATTCGCCGCACCCTGGCCCGCTGGGCCGCAGGGATGCGCACCGGCAGGGGAACGATCGTCATCCAGGTGGTCAACTTTGCCCACGTGCTGGCGAAGGGAGGCCAATTGCCGACGCTGGAAGGGACCCAGGCGGGGCGGGGCGTCCGTTTTGAGCGGCGCTATGAACCGGGGGAGGAGGGCCGGATCCGGTTCTTGACGCGGCTGATCGTCCGTGAAGCCGATGAGGCGGCCGAGCGGGCCGATGAAGAATGGACGGCGGAAACGCAACTGCTGCCCCTATCGCCCCTTGACCTGAGCGGAGCCCTTTCCGAATTGGGGTACGACGATCTGCGCTGGTTCGGCGACTTGACCGGCAAGGAACGCCGCGCCGACAGCCCGGCGGTGGTGGTGGTGGCGCACAAAGCCTGAGCGGCGGCGGTGATGGGCCGAGGCGGTTGACAGGAGGCGCGCCGGGGAGTACCATAACATTATCGATTCACTAATATTTGAGGGGGAACTCCCGTGGAGATCACGCGCAAAGCCGAATACGCCATCGCCGCATTGCTCGACCTGACCCTGTTGCCGCCCGGCGAGTTCACCCTATCGAAGGATATCGCCAAGCGGCAGGGGATCCCGACCAATTTCCTGCCCCAGATCATGGCGGCCCTCAGCCGCCACGGCTGGGTCGAGTCGACGCGGGGCGCCGGCGGCGGTGTTCGTCTCGCTGTCGAGGGGGGGACGATCACCTTGCAGGCGGTCATCGAGGTGGTCGAGGGGCCCATCGCCATCAACCGCTGCCTGGTGGCCGCTGGCGCCTGCCCGAACCAGGCGGGGTGCCCCCTCCATCATGTCTGGGCGCGGGCCCAGGGCGCCATGCTGGATGTTCTCGCCAACACGACGATCGCCGACCTGGCCCGGGCGAAACGGGCCATCGGGGAAACGGGGTCCGGGGAGGGAGCCCCTGCCTGCTGCGGCGGGTAATGGTCAGCAAGGGGAGGAATGCCGATGTTTCGGACACTACGGAAACAAGAGCGGGAACTGGCGTCTGTTGAGACGATCGAACTGTTGAGAACCGGCGAATACGGGATTTTATCGACGGTAGGCGAAGAGGGATACGCCTACGGCGTGCCTGTAAGCTATGCCTATTTTGACGAAGCCGTCTACGTTCATTGCGCCCCGGAAGGGCACAAAGTAGATAACATACGATACAACGACAAGGTATCTTTTTGTGTCGTCGGGAAAACGTGCCTGTTGCCGGAGAAATTCAGCACCAAGTATGAGAGCGTCATCTTGTTTGGGCGAGCCAGCGAGGTATGTGATCAGGAAAAAAGGGCGGCCCTGGTAAAACTGATCGAAAAATACTCGCCCGATCATCGGGAGCGCGGCGAGGCCTATATCGAAAAAGCATGTTGCCAGACGAGGGTCATCAAAATCGCCGTTGAGCACATAACGGGCAAGGCAAGAAAGTGAAGGATGCAAGAGGCGCATCGACGTGGGCGTCTCTTGCATCTTCTCTTTTAACGAAAAACCTTCCGCGGTTGGGGCCGGGAAAAATCAGAAACACTAGGTGCGGGTAAAGGAGGCGGTAGGGCCTTATGGACGCGCAGACACCCATCCCGCCCGGTTTTTCCGATATGCTCGCGCCCCGGGGGGCGAACAAGCAGCGAGACAAGAAGACCTTTGCCATCGTGCCCCACCATCCCGGCGGCTTCATGAGCCCGAACCAGTTGATGCGGATCGCCCAGGTGGCCCAAAAATACGCCACCACGGTCAATGTGACCTCGGGTCAGCAGATCATGCTGATCGGCCTGCAGCGGGAGAACGTGGAAAAGGCCTGGCAGGAGTTGGGCCGTGAGCCCGAGGGCCTCTTGGGTCCCCGGTGCCGCGGCGTCCGTTTCTGCCCCGGCATCGCCTTCTGCAAGCGCGCCACCTCGGACAGCATCGGCTTGGGGACGTTGCTGGACAAAAAATTTCGCGGCATGGACATGCCCAACAAAGTGAAGATGAGCGTGGCCGGCTGCTACCTCTCCTGCACCGCCCCAGCCATCCGTGACATTGGCATCATCGGCCTTGATCATGATCGCTACCGGATCCTGATCGGCGGCGCCGGCGGCCATGCGCCCCGCCTGGCCGACCTGTTCATCGAAGGGGTGAACCGCAAGCAGGTCCTGGCCATCTGTGAGCGCCTGCTCCATTACTACCGGGAACGGGCCAACCCCGGCGAGCGCATGGGCGAGTTTGTGCCCCGCTTCGGCCTCGATCGGATCCGGCGGGAGGTGCTCGGCGACATGGCCGATCTGCCCCGCTGGCCGACGGCGCAAGAGGAGGCGCAGCGGCACGTCCAGCCGGGAGAACTGTTTTCCCTGGAGACGCAGACGGGTGGCGAGCCGAGTTGCCCCTTGCCCTGATCCGATCGTGTCCCGTGCAACTGGAAAAATAAGGGATCACCATCGATCGACACCAGAAAAACACCAGCGGGAGGTGTGAAGGCATGATCACCAAGGACATGATCATCGGTGATGTCGTCGCCCAGTATCCGGAGACGGTTCCTGTCTTTCAATCCTTTGGCATGCAGTGTCTTGGCTGTCCCTCAGCCCGCGGCGAATCGGTGGAAAAGGCGGCCGGTGTCCACGGCTTTGACGCCGATCGGCTGGTGGAGGCGCTCAATGAGGCGCTAAAAAAATAGTCCACCAACCGGTTCGAGGGGGGAGAAAAGAACGAACCGTCGTAGATTTCTAGCGCAAAACCGGAATAGGACGAGATAGAACCGCAAAAGAGGATCGAGGGAAAACAGGGAGTCGGCATGGCATCCGATTCCTTTTTTTATCGCCGTTCATTCACCGAGTCAGATCCTTTGGCCGGTCCGGTCAAGAAAACTCTTTGCCACCTCGCGGCAGGCGGTTTACAATGATAATCGCCGGATGCCAAAGGAGGAATGTGCCGGTGACCTTGGCCAGATGGATGCATCTATTGTGGGAAAACAATGCCTTGCATTTACATAACCTGATCTATCATTCCAGAGAAGACCTGCAACTGAGCAACGACCTGGTCCAGGAACTGCTCGTCATTGAGGAGCGGGTGGCTGCCGCTGGAACGGAGGGGATCCTCCCGGCCAGCCTGCCCCGGCATGTGGCCGACTCGATCGCCCGGCTGAACAAGGTAGGGCTGTTGGAGGTTCAATGCAAGGAAGACCGGGTCTTCCTGTCCTTTGAACCTCTCTTCGATAAACTGTTGAAAGGCCGGATGGGCGACGGCGACGTCAGCCGGCAGTACATGCTGATCATGGAAGAAGTCCAGGAGGAGATCCGACGCCTCGAGGACTTGCGAAACCGCCAGGTGCTCGAGCGGCGCCAGATCGATGAGGAGCGCAAGGCCCTGTTGGAGCGGGAGGAGCGTTTGGCGTCCCGGGACGACGATCTGCGCCGGATGCAGCTGTCGCTGATGGAGAAGGATCAGTCCCTTCATCTGTTGCAGATGCGTCTGGCCGAGGAGGAGCGGCAGTTTCAGGAGGAACGGCGCCAGTTGGATCAGGAACGCTCTGATCTGGAAGGCATGCGCCGGGAACTGGACGATGCGATCAAGCTGCATACGGAGCGGCAGACGGGCTATGGGCCGTCGGCATCTGCCGGCGCTTTGCCGCTGGGCGCGCCGGCGGGGTATGGCGCGATGGCGAACGGCGCTGGTTCGTCCGCCGGCCTGAGCGCTGCCCCCGGCTATGGTCCCGCCGCTGCGCTGGGAGGCGCGCGCGGCAGCCAGTTCCCCCCTTCTGTCATGGAAGACAACGGTCCCTTGATGCACTTTTTGCAGCAGTTGCGGGGCGGGGCGGCCAACGCCGAAGAGGCCCGCGACCTTCGCAAGATCCAGATGCGCCATCACTGGTCTGACGCTTTTTTGCTTGATTTTTTGCAGGCGGCGGCCCGCGGCGGCGTCCGCGCCATTCCGGAGTTTCGCCGCCAGGCCGAGATGGTCGCCGCCTGGGGGATTGCCGGTTCGGACAAATTGGCCGAGTTTTTCGGCAAAAAGACCTATCTTGAGGAAAAGGTGTACGAGGTGTGGCTGACCCTGGGCAGCCCCAACAAGATCAACGATATCTTCCGGGACACCTATGTGAAGTGGTCCCAGACCTGGGGCTTTTCCCATGAGGTGATCCTGCGCGCCTGCCAGGAGGCCTACAAGGGCGCGGCCAACCCGAGCATCAACTATGTCGACAAGGTGCTCTCTCGCTGGCATGAGGCCGGTGTGCGGACTGTCGAGGATGGCGAGCGGGAGATCGATCGCTTCCGGCAGCAGCGTTCCCGCGGCGGCGGGGGACGTCCGGCAGGGCATCTGCCCCATGCCGCTTCGGCGTCCCAGCGCGGTCCCCAAGCCGGGGTCAACGTGGTTCCCAAGAGTGAGGAAGAAGCGAAGGCCTACGAACAGTTCCGCGACCTCTAGGAGGAGCGACAATGATCAACCGAGACAACAAACGGCTGCAAAAACAGGCCGAGCGTGATCGACGCGTGGAAAAACTGCACCAGACCTATCCCGAACTGGCCTCGCTGGAACGGCGGCTGCGGTTGACGGGCATCCGCCTCGTTCAGGGGGCCATCGGCCGGCTGACGCCGGAGGAGTTGGCGGCCCTCAATCAAGAGCGGCAGGAATTGACGGCGGCGCGCCGGGACCTTTTGCAACGGCTGCGCATTGACGCCAGCCTGTTTGAGGTTCACTGGGACTGCCCCCGCTGCGAGGATCGCGGCTGGACCGATTTTGGCGTCAAATGCCCCTGCCTGATCCAGGAAGAGATCGACGAGGCCTTTGCCCAATCGGGCCTGACAGGGGATATGAAAAGCCAGACCTTTGCGACCTTCTCCATGGCCTGGTATGAGCGGCAGGAACACCTGCATCCCGGTCTGGCGAGCCGGATGCGGATCGCCGTGGAGCGCTGCCGTGATTTTTCCGACGCCATCATCGCCGGCAGCGGCAAGGGCAACCTGCTCTTTTACGGCACCGTCGGCACGGGCAAGAGTCACCTGTCGAGCGCCATCGCCAACCGTCTTTTGGGGGCCGGAAAGACGGTCATTTACCGCACGATCAGCCAGATCATGAGCAGCATCATGGAGGCCAAATTCGATTTCCAAAACAGCGGGCGCCAGCCGGAGGTGCTCACGGCCTTGCGGTCTGTCGATCTGGTCATCATCGACGACTTAGGGACGGAGAAGCCCACCGACTTTGTCGTCACGGAACTCTTTGAATTGGTCAACGACCGGTTGCGGATGGGCAAACCGATGGTGGTTTCGACGAACATCGAGTTGGGCGAGCTGGCCTCTTTTTACAACCATCGCCTGGCCGATCGCCTGATCATGCAGTCCTACTGCATCCTCTTCGAGGGAAAAAGCATCCGCCAGTTGATGAAGGTGGCCGGACACTCGGCCAACGGATAAGGGCAAAGGCCACCTTGCGGCGAAAAGGGGGTGACCCGCCGTGAACGCCCTCGATATCCTGATCGTGAGCCTGATAGCCTTCACCTTTTATCGGGGATACCGCCGGGGATTGCTGGCCTCCCTCTTGGGTGTGGGCGCCTTTTTTTTCGTCTTCCCCTTGGCGACGTCTCTCTATAAGCCGCTGGCGGAACTGCTCGACCGCCAGGTGGGGGCGGTGACGGCCTTGCAGGGATTTTTCCTGCAACGGTTCACCCCGTCGCTCCCGGCGGCCCAGGTGCGTCCCGATGTGGCGCCGAGCCTGAATCTGGAGCGGGTGCTCAAGGACCTGCCCTTGCCCGACTTTTACAAACAGGAGATGGCGAGGCAACTGTCCGACCTGAACATGGTCGCGCCAGAGGGCGTGCGAAACCTGGCCGAACTGGTCGCCAACTATGTGGCCCACTCGGTCTGGAACAGCATCATCTTTGTTCTCTTTTTTCTGGTGATGGCCCTCGGGGTGAAGATGGCCGTCGCCGGTTGGATCCGCCTGCGCGGCGACGGCTTTATCGGCAGGGCCGACAAGCTGCTCGGCGGGGTGCTCGTCTCCCTGACCGCCTGGGTGGTGACGGCGGCCGTCCTGTCCTGGTTTTTCGCCGGTCCTGTCGCCGGGGCGTCGCCGCTGCGGGTGGAGACACAGCCCTTGTACGAGACATCGCGGCTCATGCCCTATGTCAACGCGTCGAATCGGTGGATTGGCGAGCGCTTTACCGGCTACACTTTCCGGTGAACGACCACGTTGTGGCCGCCGGAGGCGACGGCGGCTCGCCGCCCCGGAGGGAATGCGTCCTGAAGCAGCCTGGAGCCCTTTCGTGGGAACAGAGAGGAGCGCGAATATGGAAAACAATGAAAACCACAAGGCAACAAACCCCCTGACCTGGCAGACCGAACCGGTCTGGGACCGCTTGAGCGCCGATGAACGCCAGCAGATGATGGCCTTTGCTGAGGGCTACCGTCGCTACCTGTCGACCGTCAAGACGGAGCGGGAGTCCGTCGAATACGTGGAGCAGCGCGCCCGCGCCCAGGGCTTTGCGCCCTTTGCGGAAAAGGCGGCCCAGGGGATCCAGGCCGGCGACAAGGTCTATTTCGTCAATCGCAACAAGGCCATCCTGCTCGTCCAGGTCGGCGCGCGCCCCCTGGCCGAGGGGATTTCACTCGTCGGCGCGCACCTGGACACGCCGCGGATCGACCTGAAGCCGAACCCGCTTTATCAGGACGAGAAGATGGCCCTCTTTAAGACCCATTACTACGGGGGCATCAAGAAGTACCAGTGGCTGACCATTCCCTTGGCCCTGCACGGCGTCACCATCCTTCCCGACGGCACAGTCCGCAGGATCAACCTGGGCGAGGCCCCAGAAGACCCCGTCTTCACCATCACCGATCTGTTGCCCCACTTGGCCAAGGAGCAGATGGAGAAAAAGCTCTCCGAGGCCATCGAAGGCGAGGGGCTCAATATCCTCGTCGGCGGTCTGCCGGCAGGCCAGGGAACGGGCGGAGCGGCAGCGGAGAAAGAGGCCAACCGCTTCAAGCAGGCCGTGCTGGAGATCCTGCACCGCCATCTGGCGATGACGGAGGAGGACTTCCTGTCCTCGGAGTGGCAGGCCGTGCCGGCCGGCGCGGCTCGCGACATCGGCTTTGACCGCGCCTTTGTGGGCGGCTACGGCCAGGATGATCGTGTCTGCTGCTACACGGCGGCGGAGGCGCTCTTCGACCGCGCCGGCGGCGGGCGCACCGCGGCGGTGCTCCTGGTGGATAAGGAGGAGACCGGCTCCGACAGCAACACGGGGATGCGGTCGCGCTTTTTTGAAAACGCCCTGTCCGAACTGATCTACGCCGCCACGCCGGGCGGCGATCGCATGCCGCCGGAACTGACCCTCCGGCGCTGCCTCTTCAATACGAAGGCCCTGTCGGCAGATGTGCTGGCGGCGATGGACCCCAATTACGGCGGCGTCCTCGACGAGCGCAACGCCGCGCGGATGGGCTTCGGCGTCGCCGTGGCGAGGTACACCGGCAGCCGGGGCAAGTACGGCACGTCGGAGGCGAACGCCGAATTCATGGCCGAAGTGCGCCGGATCTTCCAGACGGCAGGGATCGCGTGGCAAAGCGGCGAATTGGGCAAGGTGGACCAGGGCGGCGGCGGCACGATCGCCCAGTTTCTCGCCATCTACGGGATGGAAGTGCTCGATTGCGGCGTGCCCTTGTTGAGCATGCATGCGCCCTTTGAAGTGGCCCACAAGGCCGATGTCTATATGGCCTACCGGGCCTATAAGGCCTTTTTGGAGGGCGACGGCTGACCAGAAAATCGTTCCGGGGGGAGAATCCATGAGCAAAGAAACAGGCGCGGCGGCCCGGCCGGAAGCGCCCGTGATGGGAAAAGATCTGTCCGGCCTTTCGACGGCCTTTGCCTTGCCGGAAAATTCAGTGCTGTTGATGACGGCCGATCGCATCGGCCGGGGCGACGACGAACTGGGCAGGGTGCTCGTCAAGTCCTTTTTGTACACCCTGTCTCAGGCCGACGTGATCCCTAAGACGATCATTTTTCTCAACAGCGGCGTCCACCTGCCCTGTGAGGATTCGGAAACGCTGCAGAGTCTGCTGGCGCTGGAGGAGCGGGGCGTCGAGATCCTCAGCTGCGGCACCTGCCTCGACTTTTATAAACAAAAAGAAAAATTGGTGGCCGGCAAGGTGAGCAACATGTACGCCATCGTGGACATGCTGACCCGGTCCACCCATGTGGTCACCCTGTAAGCGGTGATGAGAAAAGAAAAGCAACCCTTCTGGCGGCGCTGGCAGCCCTGGCGCGCCTGGAAGACGGCGGCGCAAGACCCCGCCGCACAGGTTCGCCACATGTTGCGCGACCTGGGAGAGGGCATCGTCCCGCCACAGGAGCGGTTGGCCCAACTGCTGGCGGCGCCGCCAGAGGAGCGGAGCCGCTGGTGGCAGGAGGCTGTCGGGGCGGAAACCGCCGGAGCCGAAACTGCCGGAGCATCGGCGCCGGACGCCGGACCGGCCGCGCCGGCGAGCGTCGCCTGGCGGCTGGCGCGCATCCTCCAGTTGGAGCCCCATTGGCAGGCCGTCATGGCGGCGCCCCAATCAGGGCCGAAGGAACAGGTGATCGAGGCCGTGGGACCGCTGCTGCTGCCGGAGGCGTTGCCACTCTTGCAGGCGGCGGTCCTGGACCGGTCGCCTTCGGTCGGTCTGGCGGCGACGGCCTACTTGGCCCGGTCGGCCGACGCGCATGTAACGGCCTTCTTCCTCGACCTGCTCCAACGCCCTGACGGCGGCCCTTGGATCGACCGGGCCGCCCGGGGGTTGGCGGCGCGCCGTTCCATCGACGGACCGGCCATCTGGCGCCGCCTGCTGGCGATGACCGGCGACGGCCAGGCGTTGTTGCGCCTGCGCGCCTGGGAGGTGCTGGCCTCTTTCGGACCGCCGGCCGAGGGGGAAGCGGTGGAGCACCTGGAGCCGTGCCTGCGGGCCGCTCTGGGGGATCCCGACGCGGCGGTGCGGGCTCGGGCGGCCGAAGCGACGGGGCTCTTGGCCCGCGGAGGATTGGCCCTCGAACTGGTGGCCGCCGCTCGTGACGGCGACGCCCGCGTGCGGGCCGAAGCGGCCCGCGCCCTGGGGCGGCTGGCCGCCCTGGATCTGATGGGGAGTGAGGGCGCGGACGCCGGGAAGACCCGGGAGGCTGTCCGGCAGGCGCTCACCGACTGCCTGGCCGACGAAGACTACCGGGTCAGCGGATGCGCCCGGCAAGCGCTCCATTACATAGCAGAGGCGTGAGGTGAGATATGCTGAACTGGTTGTCCGAGTTCACCCATGGGCGGGCGGTGGCGATGGGGCTAGGGGACTGGGCGCAGCCGATCGCCGCCTTTGTCACAGGAGCGGCCCACCTGCTCTTCGCCCTCTTTCTGGCCTGGATCGCGCTGCGCTTCGGCGACAAGGCCATCGATCAGGTCTTTCGCCAGCGCCTCGGTATCCACATCATCGATGAAAAGCGGGGCGCCACCCTGGCGTCGCTGTTGAAGAGCCTGCTCTTTTACAGTGTCTTTTTCATCGTCGCCCTGGAGATTTTGAACACCGTCTTTGGCGTGCAAACGCAGGCGCTGCTGGCCGGCGCCGGCGTCGTCGGCGTGGCCGCCGGTTTTGGCGCCCAGAGCCTCGTTCGCGACGTGATCACCGGCTTTTTTATCATCTTCGAAAACCAGTACGCCGTCGGCGAGTTTGTCACCATCGGCAAGTACATGGGCGTCGTGGAGGAGATCGGCCTGCGGGTGACCAAGGTCCGCGACCTGACGGGCGAACTGCACATCATCCCCAACGGCCAGGTCAAAGAGGTGAGCAACCGCAGCCGCGGTCCCATTCAAGCCCTCGTCGACATCGGCGTCGCCTATGAAGAGGACATCGACCGGGCGCTGGTGGTCCTCGAAGCGGCGGCGAAGGAACTGGCCGCAGAATGGGCCGATCAGATCACAGATGGACCGACGGTGCTCGGCGTCACCAACCTGGGGCCCTCGGAAGTGGTGATCCGCGTGACCGCCAAAACGGCGCCCCTGGAACAGTGGCGGGTCGAGCGGGAGATGCGGCGGCGTTTCAAGGCGGTCCTGGACCATGCCGGCATCGAGATTCCCTATCCGCGGCAGGTGCTGGTCCCCTACGGACGGAGTTCCGCCGTTGAGATGGCCACGACCGGCGACGGTTCCCGCAAATGAGGTGAGCGAGATGGCCCATTTCTCCATCGGCGACAAGGTTCGCCTGCGCAAGACCCATCCCTGTGGGTCCACGGACTGGGAGATCACCCGGACAGGCATGGATTTTCGCATCCGCTGCCTCGGCTGTGACCACCAGGTGCTGATCCCGCGGGTGAAGTTTGAAAAAGCGGTCAAAACGGTCATCGCCCGCGTGGGCGAGCCTGAGCCGCCCAAAAAATAAAGCGCATCCCGCCGGCAGGGCGCGGGATGCGCTTTTTTCCATTATCCAGGCAATACTAGCGGGTGGAGGTGATCCGCCCATGGGCGTTGATCGCAAGAAACTGGCCTTATTGCTGTTCGAGACGGCTGCGGAGATCCGCTGGGAGCGGGCGGAAGAGGCGGCCTGCCGTGCCCGCCGGTGTCGCGTCGGCGACACGGTTGGCGCTGTCGTCGCGTCCCCTGTCCCGGAAAAGGAGGCGATCGAGGGGGCTGCCGTCGTTGCTCCCCTTGGCAGCGGCGACAGCGGCCTTGTCGCCGGGCGGGTGGACCGAAGGGGCGACAGCAGCCGTCCGGCTTCCCTGGTCGCCGCCGGTGTGTCCGGCCGTTCCTTCCCCGACATTCCGGTAGTCGTCGAGACGCCAATGACCGTCTTTGTAGACCAGCCGCACCCATAACTCATAGTCGACGCTTTTTTCCAGTCGCCGGTTGTTGACCTGGTAAGAGCTGAAGGTGCTCACATCGGCGACGGCTTCCACCGTATTGTCGTGGGGCTCGATCGCCACATCGCGCACGAGAAAGACGCGGATATTGAACTCCGGCTTTTCAAACTGTTTGTAGCGGGAAAAGAAACCCTGCCAGTCGTGGATCGCCTGTTCCGCATCGTCACGGCGGGGAGAGGCGTCGGTGAGGGCCTCCTCGATGAGGTGCTTATCGTTTGTGGTAATGGCTTGTCCCAAACGGGTAAAGTCCCCCTGTATATGGGTCCGCACCACCTTGGCCGCCTGGGTGTATTCAGCCAGGCGTTCCGGCGGGTAGGCTTCCGGCGGGGTCAGGTAGTGGTCCCAGGCGCGGTTCAGGCCCCAGATCAGGCCCGCCCCCAGGGGGATCAGGAGCGCCGCGGCGAGGCCGTAGGCGACCCAACGGCTTTTGAAGAGTTGGGCCGGCCATTGGCGCAGTGTCGAAGTCACGCCGGCAACAAAGCCGGTCCGCGTCGCCGGCGGCGCGTTGCCCGATTCTGCCGTTGGCGCGGCCGGATCGGCGGCGGCATTGGCGATGGCGGGGGCAGCGGCGGCAACGGCGCCGGAAGCAACGCCGATAGGCGCGCCGAGGTCTGCGCCAAGGACGTCACCAAGGCCCTCACTGAGAGGGTCGCGGGATGAGCTGTCAGAGGAGCCCCTGATGCCAGTCAGGGCTTCGAGACCATCGGAGGGTCCGTCCAGCGCGCTGGGGATCCCACCGAGCCCCCCGAAGCCATCCAAGCCATCCAAGCTACCCAAGCCGTCTAACCCATCCAATCCACCCAGGGCGTCTAGCCCAGTTGAACCGTTCGATTCCGCCGCTTCTGATGCGCTCGGCCCCGTGAGTTCACTCGAACTGCCGGGGGTTTCTCCCGGGGCGGTGGCGAAATCCCCGCCTTCGGGATAAACATCACCAGCGCCAGCGGGGCTAAGGGATTCATCGGACGGCGGTGACGCCGTCTCCGGGGAAGCCGATGCTTCCTCAAGGCGTTGCAAATCCGCCTCCAGATCGGCGAGGGAGAGACTGTCAATATTCAAAGCTTCGTCAAAAGGAGAGTGTTGCTCATCGGCCATGATCGTAGCTCCTTATTGCGCAGCGATTGATACAGGAGATGTCACGATTATTGTACTATAACCGATAGGGAGATGGACTTAAATTCTCTTAAAAATGTCGTAAAAAAACGTCATCAAAAAAAAGGATCGCCTGTCAAAGACATCCCTTATCGCAAATATTCAATCGTCCTTGAAGATGGAGCCGAAGACAACAAACAACACGATGATTCCCAGCACAAGGAGGACCTGCCCCTTGTCGTCTTCCAGATAGTCCTTCCAGCGGTCCAACTTGCCGAACCAGTCGGAACTGCTTTGCTTGGCCATGGTTGCACCTCCCCAAAAGGGTTCTCAGCACAACCTATGCCGCAAGCGATCGTCCGGCAACACCGTATTTTGCGCCCGAATGTCCGCGTCCACCGGCTTCTCGCTTCTCCCTTGCGCCGGTCTTGCAATCCCCCAGGCCTTGGTCTAAACTAAACGGTGGCAAAGTGTAAATTTCATCGGGAGTTGATCGTTGTGCCGGTCCAGGCGGGTATCGTCGGGTTGCCCAACGTGGGCAAATCCACCTTGTTCAATGCCATCACCAAGGCGGGCGCGGAGGCCGCCAATTATCCCTTCTGCACCATCGAACCGAACGTGGGCGTGGTGGAGGTCCCCGATCCCCGGTTGGACAAGCTGACCGAAATGGTCAAACCGAACCGGGTGGTTCCCGCTGTTGTGCGGTTTGTTGATATCGCTGGTCTGGTCCGGGGCGCCTCCAAGGGCGAAGGGCTTGGCAACAAGTTCCTGTCCCACATCCGCGAGGTGGACGCCGTGATCCATGTGGTTCGCTGTTTCGAAGATCCCGACGTGACGCACGTCGATGGCAAGGTGTCACCCTTGCGGGACATCGACACGATAGAGCTCGAACTGATCCTCTCCGACTTGGAGACGGTGGAACGCCGCATGGATCGGGTGCAAAAGATGCTCAAATCGGGCGAGAAGAAAGCCCAGGAAGAGATGACTGTGCTGCAGAAACTGCGGGCCGCCTTTGAAGACGAGAAACCGGCCCGGTCCATCGACTGGACGCCGGAAGAGGCCGAGATCGTCCGCAACCAGTTTTTGTTGACGAGCAAGCCCCTCCTCTACGTGGCCAACGTCTCTGAAGAGGACGTGGGCAAGGCGGACAACCCGCTGGTCCAGGAGGTGCGCGCCCGGGCAGAGCGCGAAGGCGCCGGCGTCGTCGTCATCTGCGCCAAGATCGAAGCGGAGATCGCTGAGTTGACCGATCCGGAGGAGCGCGCTGTTTTCCTGGAGGATCTGGGCCTGGAAGAATCAGGTCTCGATCGGCTGATCCGGGAGACCTACACCCTGTTGGGACTGATCACCTACTTCACCGCCGGTGTGCAAGAGGTCCGCGCCTGGACGATCACCCGCGGGACGAAGGCGCCCCAGGCGGCCGGTGTCATTCACACCGATTTTGAGCGCGGCTTCATCCGGGCCGAGGTGACGGCCTATGATGATCTGGTGAGCTGCGGCAGCCAGACGGCGGCTCGTGAAAAGGGCGTCCAGCGCCTCGAAGGCAAGGAGTATGTCATGAAGGACGGCGACGTGGTCCACTTCCGCTTTAACGTGTGATCGAGCCGACCGAAACGGCCAGGGATCATCGTAGAATTTGCGGAAGGCCGTTGCTTCCCATCGAATCAGATGATAAAATTGAAAATAAATGGAATGAAAAGGAGAAATTGCCATGTTGAACCGGGTAATCCTCATCGGCCGTCTCGGCAGGGATCCGGAGCTGCGGCACACCAACAGCGGCACACCCGTTTGCTCCTTCAGCATCGCCGTCGACCGTCCCCAGTCGTCAAACCAGCGCCAGGCGGGCGCTGAAAAGGTTACCGACTGGTTTACCGTCAACGTGTGGAACCAACAGGCGGTCACCTGTTCCCAGTACTTACATAAGGGCCGTCTCGTGGCCATCGACGGTCGCCTGCAAACCCGTTCCTGGACGGACCAACAGTCAGGGCAGAAGCGCTCTGTCGTCGAGGTTGTCGCCGATACGGTGCGGTTCCTCGAACGCGGCGAAGGGCAGGGCGGCGCAGGCGCTGCTGCCGGCGCCGGCATGGGCGCTGGGGCTGGCGGTTATGGCGGTTCAGCCGCAGGCGGCGGGTACGGAAGCGGAGGAGCCTCCGGTTTCGGCGCGCCAGCAGGGGGCGGTTATGGCGGCAGCGGCTCCTTCGGCAGCGAGATCTCCTTCCCCGATCCGCCGGGAGAAGACGATCTGCCGTTCTAACAGGCGATCAGAGGGAACCGGACACCGGTAGAACTCGGTTGGCGAGGATACATGTATTCTATGACGAAACTTTTGTAAAAAAAGGGCTTGTGCCTATGCATTGTCGTATAGGCGCAAGCCCTTTTTTAGCGGGAGGGTCTGGATGGAGCGGATCAGATCAGAACGATGACCACGCTACGCGTTTTTTTGTTTAACCGATAACAGGGGCTCCACCGGATAACGTTGGACTCATGCCGGTTTCCTCTGGTTTTGTCAGATATGTCTTCAGCGAGAGTTTTTGAATGAGCCCGTTTACGGATGTCATCTTATGAACCCGCAACGACTGGAGGACGATCTGCGCCGACGCATAGGCGTCATCACAGGCGTCGTGGTGGTTCAGTTGCACGCCGAGGAATTCCGCCACCGTGTTCAGCTTGTGGTTGCGCAGGGACGGCCAGGTCTTTCGCGCGGTCTCCACAGAGCAGATATAGCGGGCATCGGGAAGCGAAAGGCCGTAGTGTCGCAGGGTGTTCTCCAATACGCTCTTATCAAAGGTCGCGTTGTGAGCCACCAGCAGTTGACCTTGCAGGTAGGGGCGCAAAGTGGGCCAGAGCATGTCGAAGGTGGGCTCGTCCTTCACCTGTTCGGCCGTGATGCCGTGGATGTATGTAAAGGGAAAGTAGAGCACCGGCGGCCGGATCAGCCAGGAGCAGCTTTCTGCGACCTTGCCGCCGGCCACGACGGTGAGGCCGATGGCGCAAGCGCTGTTGCGGGCGCTGTTGGCGGTTTCAAAGTCAATGGCGGTAAAATCCATGATGGTCCTCCTCAAGAAAAGGCGGTAGGTCCAGCGTGAGCGGGTGAACGCTCAAGCTGGGTTCAGCGTATACCAGAAACCGGCCCCATGTCAAACCGGTCAAAGGGGCACGATCCTTCCTGTCGAATATTTTCTAAATTGTTAGTATTCTCATTGATGGTGTCCAGACATCGATAGTAAAATGATGGTATAAAAAAGATCAGGGGAGTTGCGGCAATGAAAAAGAAACATTTCGCAAGCCTGACTGTAGGGCTGTCCGTGTTGCTCAGCCTGCTGAGCCTTGCGGGCCTATGCCCAACTGGATTCGCGCAGGACAGTGAACAACTGCCGGTGGGTTACAGGGCCTCCGAAACAGCCAGCCCCAATGGCGATATCGCCATCGAAGTAAAAGACGGCGAAAATTGGGTGTATGCCGTAAAGATACCCTTTGACCAATATCTGCGTGCAGGCCGCGCCAATCTGGCCGCCCTTCTCCCTGATCCAAAGGCGCCGGTGAGCATTCGCCTGACAAAACACGGCGGCGGGAGCGCCCATCTCGATGCGGCGCAGTTGGGCGGACTTTCTCCTTCCGCAACGACATCCCCAAACAGCCTGGCGCTAAAAAAACTGAGCCAACAAGACGACGATGTGTTGGAACTCCCGGAAAACGGTCTGGAAGTGACCTTTCCCGCCGGTCGGAGCGATTCAATCATCGCGATCAGCGGCAGAATTGAAACCGCTACGATCAGCAAGACGCCCTTTCAGTTCCCGCTGGAAAATACATACCGGGAAATGACCGTCGACTCCGCTTTCTACGCCTACAACATGGGCTCGGTCAAGGGCCGCCTGACGGTTGACGGCGATATCAGCGAGGTCGATCAAAGCGCGCCGTTCATCAAGGAATACGTCACACCAGGCTCCGGTCATCCGCCGGGCTACACCTATGCCTGGGTCATGAACGATGAACAGAACCTCTATGTCGCCATCGACTTTACGCCGGACAACACCATGGATGGGGATAAGGATTATACGAAGGTATATGTAAAAACGCCGGCGGGGCTGAAAGCCTATAAGGTGTCTGTGCCGGAAGCTACCTGGGGTCGGCCCGGTTTTGTATACACCGACAAGGTGGCGTACCAGCACAAGGTGTACGAGTTTGCCATCCCCTTTTCCGAGATCGGCGTCGACCCGGAACAACGGGAGATCCAATTGGCCTTTGCGGCGTACGGCACCGCCACGCCGGGAGACCGGATGCCGGCCATCGCCTATGACCCCCAAGCGAACCGATACCTCAGCCTGTACACCAATATTGGCTATTCCGGGCAAAAGTTAGTAGGCAATCTTATCGACGCCCAGGGGGCGCTCGTGAATGGCGCTGGGTTTCCGATCAGTGAGGCCATCGGGTTCCCCGATCCAAATGATGAATCGGTATCTGTCGTTCGCGGTGTTTACGGCGTTGATACCCCCAGCTTTCTCGCGGCATGGCCCAGTTATATCAACGATGAAAATGGCTTTAAGAATGTGATCGCCAGTCAATTCATTCGCGCGAGCGACGGTTCCCCTTTGGGCAACACCACAGTGGTCACGGACGTGTATGCCATCCCCACAGATCAGCATGCCGCTGTCGCTTATGACCCGATCAACCACCGTTACCTGGTGGTGTGGGAGGATGACCGCGATCAGCCCGCCGGGTACCGGAGCTACGATATATATGGGCAGTTGCTCAATGGGGACGGAACGCTTCGGGGCGGGAACTTCGTCATCTGTAACAACGGTGATCAGGATGATGTCTACATGACGGCGAATCAATATGACCCTGTTGTGGCCTTTGACAGCCAAAACGAAAAGTACTTGGTGGTCTGGCAGGATTTTCGCAGTTTCCACCACAACGATATCTACGGTCAGTTTGTTAACGCCGACGGCGCCTTAGCCGGACCGGCGAGCGCGATCAATATGCCCATCTCGACCTCTGCCGAGGAGAAGTACGATCCGGCCTTGGCTTATGATGATATGAATCACCGGTTTTTGGTGGTTTGGCAGCAGGGAGATTACGGAAGTCAGGATATTTACGGAAAGCTGATCAGTGTCAGCAGCAGTTCACCGCCTGCTTCACTGCCTGACCTTCCGATTAGCACTGCGCCCAATAACCAGTCAAACCCCGCTGTCGCGTTTAACAGCACCGATCAGAAGTTTTTGGTTGTTTGGAGCGACGAGCGAAACACGTCCACGAACCAGGACATCTACGGTCAACTGGTCAACGCCGACGGTTCGTTGGATCCCGCTGGGGGAAGCAGCGCCGCCAACCGGGTGATCCAAGCGACGACAGAGAGAGAAGTTGGGGCCTCGGTGGCGTACAATCCCCATGACAACAATTTCTTGGTTGCCTATACCGATTCCGGAACGAGCCTGTACTCTCTGGAATATACCCAGTTTCCGCCGCCGCCAAGCGACTTGCAAGTCGTGAGCCTCTCCAGCGACGGGATGCAGGGCGACGACTCATGCCAAAATCCCTGCGCCAGCGCCGATGGGCGATACGTCGCGTTCTCCTCCTCGGCCGATAACCTCGTCAGCGGCGATACCAACAATTCAAGGGACGTTTTTTTGCGCGACCGGCAGACGGGAGAAACGATCCGGGTGAGCGTCTCTTCTGAAGGCGTTCAGGGAGACGGAGACAGCGACTACCCCTCCATTAGCGCCGATGGCAACCGCGTGGTCTATCGATCGTACGCCACGAACCTGGTAAGCGGCGACAGCAACAACAAGAGCGACATTTTTCTTTATGACAAATTGAGCGGTCACACGACGCGGGTCAGTGTCTCCACGACAGGCGCCCAGGCGGACGGCGATAGCGATGATCCTGTGATCAGCGCCGACGGCAAGCGGGTGGCTTTCGACTCGCCCGCCACCAACCTGGTCGCCGGCGACACGAATGGGGTCTGCGATGTGTATGTGCGCGATCTGGTCAATGGGGAGACGGGCCGGGTCAGCGTCGCTTCTGGCGGCGCCCAGAGCGACGGCAACAGCAGCTGCCCGAGCATCAACGCCGACGGGCGGTTTGTGACCTATTCCTCTGACGCCACCAATCTGGTTGCCGGCGACAATAACGCGGCGGGAGACGTTTTCCTCCATGACAGGCAAACAGGCGCCACCACGCTCGTCAGCGTCGCCAGTGACGGAAGCCAGGGCAATCGCGGCAGCAGATCGGGATCCAGAATCAACGCCGACGGCCGGTTTGTGGCCTTCGATTCGGAAGCCACCAACCTGGTGAGCGGGGATACGAACGAACAAGGGGATGTGTTTGTCCGTGATGTGCTCAACGGCGTGACCACCCGGGTCAATGTGGCTTCCAATGGCGCGCAGGGGGACACGTACAGCTTCGTCCGAAGCATCAGTCCCGATGGACGCTATGTGACCTTCGATTCCGGCGCGACGACACTGGTGACGGGGAACACCAACGGCTACCTGAACAGCTTTGTTCACGACCGGCAGACAGGAGAAACCACCTGCATCAGCAAGACCCCCTCCGGGGGACTGGGCGACGGATCGAGCGCAGATCCCGTTATCGTCGCGAACGGCAATGTGGTTTTTTCCTCCGGCGCCACCAACTTGGCGCCTGGGGACAGCAATAGCTGGGACGATATTCTTATGTACACAGGCCCATTGTTTTCAGCGCGGAACGATGACAGCGCCCCCGTCTGGTCTGGAGGGGAGCTTACGGTCACCGACATCAATGAGACCAGCGTAAAAATCACCTGGCCGGCAGCGAGTGACAATGTCGGCGTGACGAATTACCGCCTGTATAAGAACGGCCTCGTTGAGAACACCGTCGCCAACACGGGGGAAGCGACGATCACGAACCTGTTGCCAGGTTCCGTCTATACCTTTGCCGTGCAAGCCGGCGATGCGGCAGGCAACTGGAGTGTCGCCGGACCTCAGAAACAGGCGCAAAAAGGGTTCGGGCTGCGAGCGGGGACGCTCGATTCGTACGCCTATGCGATCGGTCCCGGCGATGCCCACCAGACGGGGTTGACAGCGAAGTACAACGACGGGTCGAGCCTGGATAAATCGCAGGTTGCGACCTACTCCTCTTCGAACCCCGCCGTGGCCTCGGTGGACGCATCGGGCCGGGTGATCGCCCATGAACAGGGAACGGCGCTGATCCGGGCGGAGTATGGCGGAAAATCGGTTGCCGCCTTCGTTGCCGTCGGACCTGCGCGCGCTTATCGCTTCACGGTCAATCCAAGCAGTGTGTCGGTGACGGGCGGTCACATCCATGTGCCCGTCTACGTGACGGGGGCTTCGGCCGAATCGGCGCCGGCGAAGGCGCTCTTCACCCTCTTGGCCGATGGCGTTCCGGTGTCCACGACGCAGCAAGACATCGCCGGCAATGGGATGGCAAATGTGTCTTTTGACCAAGTGGCCTACCAACAGGATAAAGCCTACCTGGTCAGGGTCCTGATCTGGGACTCTGGCGAGACCATGCATCCACAGGCCTGGCCGCTGACGATCCCTGTGCCCTGACCGCAACTCCATGGGTAAATCCGGTCCTGGTGTGGCAAAATACCTGTCGCATCCACATAAATCCGCAAGGGGAGCAGCGTGGCTCCCCTTTTTGCGCAGGGCGGGGAAGGAAATTGCGGCGTAATCCCCGAATTGTCCATATTGAGGTGAGAGAATGCCGATTCGTGGAATGATGGAGGGGGCCATGCTGGCGGCCTTGACGGCTGTTTTGGCGCTCTTGGGTGTATTCATCCCCCCTTTTTCGCTGTTGACCAACCTGATTTGGACCATCCCCATCGTCGTCGCCATCGCCCGCAACGGCTGGACTGTCGGGGTGGTGACCTTGGCGGCGGCCATCACCGTTATCGCCCTGATGGCGGGAATCTCCACGGCGCTGATCCTGCTGATCCAGTTCGGTGGTTTGGGACTCATTTACGGGATCGCCTTCCGGCACGGCTGGTCGACGATTCGCGCCTTTTTCGGCGGCGCCGTCGTCGTCGCCCTGTCCTTTGTCGCCTTCCTGGCCCTTTTCTTCGTCTTGACCGGTCTCACGCCGGAGAGCTTGTCCCAGCAGGTGGACAGCATCCCCAATGCCGTCATCGAGATGTACCGGAGCGCCGGACTCTTCGAGAAGTACGGCGAGCAGGGCGTCACCGAAGAAAGTGTGCGGGTGTTGTTCTCGTCGATCATCTTGTTTTTTAAGCAGATGTTTCCCAGCATCCTTGTCACCTACGCCATGCTGACGGCGGCGACGAACCTGCTCCTCTCCCGGTGGATGCTCCGGCGCATCGGGCAACCGGTTACGGCGCAGCCTCCCTTTCGGGAGTGGCGTCTCCCTTGGCAGGCCGTTTGGGTGGTCATCGCCGGCCTCGCCGCCGCCCTGGCGGGGGACTATTGGCAAATCCCCGCGCTGGGGACCGCCGGGATCAACGTCCTCTATATCTGTTACCCGGTGCTGCTGATCCTGGGCTTCGCCGTCGTCGCCTATCTGCTCAACAAATACGTCCTGTCGCCCTTCGTCCTCTCCATCGTGGCTGTGCTGATTTTTCTGTTTCCATCGTTGGCGCTCACCTTTGTGGCCACCGTCGGTCTCTTCGATCTGGTCTTTGACTACCGCGCCAAGATGGACAAAATCCAGGGCGCTTGAAGCGCCGGATGGGGGAAGAGGGTATGCTTCCCGGAATGAAATCGCGCCTCTCCTTTTGGCTGCTCGCCATTCCCGCCGTCGCCGGCGCCGGAGTGCTCATCGCCATCCTCGCCCCGGTGCACCGCGCCATCGCGGGCGCGGTGGCGGCGCTGCTGGTCGGCGTGCTCTTTTTCGCCGTTGAAAGCGCCTACCGCTGGCGGCGACAAGCGGAAACGCGGCTGAATCACTTGCAGGAACAACTGGAGTCATCGGGCGCTGACCTGTTGGCCCACCTGCCCCTCGGTCTCGTCTATATCGACAGCAACGGCGCCCTGTTGTGGCACAATCCCGAGTTCGCCCGCATGCTCGGCCGCGAGGGGTATCGCTTCAAGGGGAAACTGCGCAGCCATCTCCCGGAACTGCACTTCAAGAAAAACTCCGGCTTTTCCGAACTGGTGGCCAGCCGCCTCGTCATCCGCGACCGGCAGATCAAGGTCTCGCTCCGTTCCGGACCGGAAGAAGGGCGACGCCTGCTGGCCTTTGACGATGTGACCGAGTACGAACAACGGGCCGCCCGCGAGGAAGGTCCGGTCATCGGTCTCTGCATCATCGACAACTTCGACGAGGCGATGGCGCCGCTGGAGGATGAGAACAAGTTCGCCGTCGCCGCCGAGATCGACAAGCTGCTCAACGAGTGGGCGCTGGGCTTTGAAGGCTACATCCGCAAGGTGTCCGAAGACCGCTACGTGCTGCTGATGACCGGATCCGGCTTGCGGATCTGTCAGGCCCACAACTTCGATGTTCTCGATCGCATCCGGGCGATCCGGCTGGAAAACCGCATCGCCATCACCCTCAGCATCGGCCTCGGCGTCGGCGAGGATTCGATGGCCGATCTGGGCCGGTTGGCCCGGAACGGCGTCGACCTGGCCATGGAGCGCGGCGGCGACCAGGTGGTCGTCAAGTCGGCCGAGCGGGTCTACTTCTACGGCGGCAACACGGAGGCCGTGGAAAAGCGCACCCGCGTGCGCGCCCGCGTCGTGGCCAAGTCGCTGCGGGCCTTGATCCTGGGGGCCGATAACGTGGTCATCCTGGGCCATGAACAGGCCGACCTCGACGCCGCCGGCGCTGCGATCGGTCTCTCCCGCGCCGTCGCCGCCCTCGACAAGCCCGTCTCCGTCGTTCTCGACACCCGCGGCGGCGCACTGGACCGGCTGATGCCCTATGTGCAGGCCAGCGCCGAGTTGGACAAAACGCTGGTGTCCCTGGAAGAGGCGCCGGACTTTGTCAATGCCGGGACGCTGCTGGTCGTGGTGGACACCCACAAGCCCTCGCTGCTTCCCGATCGCAGCCTCTTGGACCGCGCCGGCCACGTGGTCATCATCGATCATCACCGCCGCGGCGAGGAGTTTATCGAAAAAACCAGCCTCGTCTACCTGGAGGCCTATGCCTCGTCGACCTGTGAACTGGTGGCGGAAATCCTCCAATACCTCAAAGAAGACCTGGAATTGGGCAAAATCGCCGCTTCGGCGCTCTTGGCCGGCATCACCGTCGACACGAAGCATTTCGTTTTCATGACCGGGGCGAGGACCTATGAGGCCGCCTCGTACCTGCGGCGCTCCGGCGCCGACCCGCAGCTTGTCCAGACGATCCTGCGCGATCCCATGGAGACGGTCGTCCGCCGGGCGGCCATCATCGGCGGGGCGGAAGTCCACTTCGGCCACATCGCCATCGGCGTTCAAGCGGAAGCGACGCCGTGCGCCACCGTCATCTCGGCCCAGGCCGCCGACGAACTGCTCGAGGTGGAGGGGATCCAGGCCTCATTCGTCCTGCGGCCCTTCCCGAAGGGGACGGCCGTGTCGGCCCGCTCCCAGGGCGAAGTCAATGTGCACGCCATCTTGGAGCGGCTCGGCGGCGGCGGTCACCTGACCATCGCCGGCGCCCAACTGGCCGGACTCACCCTGGCCGAGGCGAAGGAAAAACTCCTCGCCGCCATCGGCGCCTACCTGGATCAGCAAAAAGAGCAAAAAGCGCTGGCTGAGCGCGACCACCCGGCCGAGGGCGCTGACACCGCTGTTAAGCGGGAGGGCAAGCGCTAAGGCTGACGCCAACGAGATAGGCGAAAAAGCAGACATCTGGCCGACACCTATAGATATGTGTCGACAGATGCGATACATTGGATAGAGGACATTTTTGAGGAGGAACGAACATGAAAGTCATCTTGCAGCAAGATGTAAAAAACTTAGGAAAAAAAGGCGACATCGTCGATGTGGCCGAGGGATATGGACGCAACTTCGTTCTGCCGCGCGGGCTGGCCATTGAAGCGACGCCGGCGAACCTGAAGAACCTGGAGCGGCTGAAAGCGATCGAGGCGAAGAAAAAAGAGCAGGAACTGATCGACGCCAAGGAACTGGGCGCCAAACTGGCGGGCATCACCGTCAAGGTCGGCACCAAAGCCGGCGAGGGCGGCCGCCTGTTCGGCGCTGTCACCAACAAGGAGATCGCCGAGACGGTGGAAAAGCAGTTCGGCCTCAAAGTGGACAAGCGCAAGTATGAACTGAAACAGCCCATCAAGACGCTGGGGGTTTACCCCATCACCGTTAAAATTCACCCTGCCGTGTCGGTGGAACTCAAAGTCGACGTCGTCAGCGAATAACTATCCTGTGGGCTCATCCCATTTTCCCTGCGCCACCGTCACCTTGCTGTTGCGGGGTTGACCAATGGGGAGGTTTTTTTCCGCAGGAAGGAGCAACGACAGCATTCATGAAAAAAATTATGGAGACCTTGAACCGGACGAGGTTGAGCCAACTGATCAGCCGCCGTTCCGATGAGGATTTGCTGGCCCATCAGGTCGACGCGCTCTTCGGCACCCTCTCCGACATCTATGGCGCCGATAAACTGGTGTTGCGGGCGAGCAAGCTGGAGATCCTGCCGCTGATGCGTTCCAACCAACTGGAGGAGCGCGTCTGGGCCTTGCAGCGCCTGGTCCTGCACGGACCGGCGCCGCAGAAACCGCCGACAGCCAAGGAGATCCCCCAGATCCTCAACGAGATCGAAGACGAGATCGCCGGCATCATCGCCCGGCGCTCCGTCGAGGACAAACTGGAAAAGCTCGTGGCCGACAAGATGCAGGAGCGCCACGAGGAGTACATGCGCGAGATCAAGATGCAGGTGCTGAAGGAGACGGGCGGCCCCGAGAACGCCCAGACCCTCAAGCGCCTGGCCCAATTGGAGAAGATGAACAACGTCACCCTGGCCCGTTCGGCCATGGAGATGTTGCGGCCGCAGCAGTTGAACGAGGTGGTGGGGCAGGAGCGGGCCGTCCAGGCCATCCTCTCCAAGCTGGCCTCCCCCTATCCCCAGCACATCCTCTGCTACGGACCGCCCGGCGTCGGCAAGACGACAGCGGCCCGGTTGGCCTTCCAGGCCGCCAAGGGACGGAGCGTCACCCCCTTCCCGGAGGAGGCGCCCTTCATCGAGGTGGATGGCACCACCCTGCGCTGGGACCCCCGGGAGGTGACCAACCCGCTCCTGGGCTCTGTCCATGACCCCATCTACCAGGGCGCCCGGCGCGATCTGGCCGACACGGGCATCCCCGAACCCAAATTGGGCCTCGTCAGCGACGCCCACAGCGGCGTCCTCTTCATCGATGAGATCGGCGAGATGGACCCCATGCTGCTCAACAAGCTGCTCAAGGTCCTGGAAGACAAGCGCGTCAGCTTCGACTCGGCCTATTACGATCCCCTTGACCCGAACGTGCCCCAGTGGATCAAAAAGATCTTTGATGAGGGCGCGCCGGCCGACTTCATCCTCGTCGGGGCCACCACCCGCGGCCCGGGGGAGTTGAACCCGGCGTTGCGCTCCCGCTGCGCCGAGATCTTCTTTGAGCCCCTCACCCCGTCCGACATCAAAGACATCATCGAAAATGCAGGCCAGCGCCTGGAGGTTCGCCTCGAAACCGGTGTGGCCGAACTGATCGCCGAATACACCATCGAAGGCCGCAAGGCGGTCAATCTCCTGGCCGACGCCTATGGTCTCGCCCTCTTCCGTCGCGAAGAGGCCGAAGCGGGAGGAGAGAACGGTGATGAGGAAAAGACGCCGTTGATAGGCGTCACCTGTGACGATGTCCTCGAAGTGCTGCGCACGGCCCGCCTCAGCCCCTATGTGACCCGCAAGGGCGAACACAAGGCGGAAGCGGGTCGCATCTTCGGCCTTGGTGTCGCCGGCTTCGTCGGTTCCGTGCTGGAGATCGAAGCGGTCGCCTTCCCCGCCAACGGCGAGGGCAAAGGCCATATCCGCTTCAACGACACGGCCGGCAGCATGGCCAAAGACTCCGTCTTCAATGCGGCCTCCGTCTTTCGTCGCCTCGCCGGGAAGGAATTGGCCGATTTTGACCTCCATGTCAACGTCGTCGGCGGCGGGAACATCGACGGCCCATCGGCCGGTTTGGCCATCTTCCTCTCCGTCTACTCGGCCATCCAGGAGCTTCCCCTCTGGCAGGACGTGGCCGTCACCGGCGAGATCTCCCTGCGCGGCGGCGTCAAAGCCGTCGGCGGGATTTTTGAAAAGATCTACGGCGCTCGCCAGGCCGGCATCCGCCGTGTCCTCATCCCCAAAGAAAACGAAAAGGATGTCCCCTCCGGCCTGACCGGCATCGAGGTCATCGCCGTGGAAACCGTCGACGAGGCCTTGGCCCTGATCCAGGCGGGTCCCGCCGTCGTCTCGACGGGACAAGCATCGTAAAAAGGGATGCCATCGACCAGGCGGCGCGAAGGGTCATATTGACATCCATCCGGCGGCCATAGGACAATAGAAAGCGTCGACACCATAGCAAAAACCCGGGCCGAAACGTCCCGGGTTTGCCCGCTTTTTGATGCGCGGAGGGAGTACATACAAACGCCATGAGCAGCCTATTTGACCGCCTGCCTCCCCAAAATATCGAAGCCGAACAGTCGGTGCTGGGCGCCATGCTCTTAGACGCCGAGGCCGTCTACAAGGCGACAGAACTGCTGAAGCCGGAGGACTTCTACAAAGAAGCCCACCAAACCGTCTTTCGCACCTTGCAAACCCTCTCCCAAAGGGGCGAGGCCGTCGACCTGGTCACACTGACGGAGGAACTCCGGCAGACGGGGAACCTGGAGCGGGTCGGCAGCATCCCCTACCTGATCGAACTGGGGAACGTGGTGCCGACAGCGGCCAACGTGGAGCATTACGCCAAGATCGTCGCTGAAAAGTCCCTGCTTCGCCAGATCATCCGCGCCTCCACCCGCATCACCCAGAAGGGCTATGACGGCGCCGAAGAAGTGGATCAACTGCTCGACGAGGCGGAGCAGGCCTTCCTGGATATCGCCCAGCGCCAAGCCCGCGACGGCATGGTCCCCCTGCGGGATGTCCTGGTGGCCACCCTGGACCACATCGAGCACCTCTACAACCGCAAGGGCGACGTGACCGGCGTGGCCACCCACTTCCGGGAGTTGGACCGGATGACCTCCGGTCTCCAGCCGTCAGACCTGATCATCGTCGCCGCCCGGCCGGCCATGGGGAAGACGGCCTTCTGCCTGAACATCGCCCAAAACGCCGCCGTCCGGGACAAGGTGCCTGTGGCCCTCTTCAGCCTCGAAATGTCGCGGGAACAGTTGGTCCAGCGGATGCTCGCGTCGGAGGCGCTTCTGGACCAGCAGCGGCTGCGCACCGGCGCCTTGACCGAACAGGACTGGGACACGTTGACCAACGCCATTCCCCCCTTGTCGGACGCGCCCATCTACATCGACGACACGGCCGGCATCACCGTCATGGAGATGCGGGCCAAGTGCCGGCGCCTTAAAACGGAGAAAAATCTCGGCCTCATCGTCATCGACTACCTGCAGTTGATGCAGGGCGGCGGCGGCGGCCGGCGTTCGGAAAACCGGCAGCAGGAGATCTCCGAGATCTCCCGCTCCTTGAAAGCCCTGGCCCGCGAACTGAACGTGCCTGTCGTGGCCCTCTCGCAGCTCTCCCGTTCGGTGGAACAGACGACAGACAAGAAGCCGAACCTGAGCCACCTGCGCGAATCGGGCGCCCTCGAGCAGGACGCCGATATGGTCATGTTCATCTACCGCGAGGAGTATTACATCCCCGATACGGAGAAGAAGGGCATCGCCGAGATCATCATCGCCAAGCACCGGAACGGCCCCGTCGGTTCGGTGGAACTGGGCTTCCTGAAGGAGTTCACCAAGTTCGTCAACCGCGATTACCGGTGATTACCGGAATTTCGTACGAACAATTGCTTGCAAGGATGCTGGAAAATCGTCGGGATCCCGGGTGAGCGCGAGCATCAAAAAAGGCCAACCGCAGCGGTTGGCCCTTTTCTGATCTTATTTTGCGACCCCCTCATAGCCGTCGACTAGGATCTCAATCTCTCCCGACTGGGGATCAAACATGAGGCCATGGATGGGGACATCTTTGGGGATCAAGGGGTTGGTGCGGATGCGGGCGACAACCTCGCGCACGTTTTCGCAGGGGTGGTGGAACCGATCGATCCAGGAGGTGAGTTCCTGATCGACCATATAGAGGGCATCGGGCGAGATGCCGCGAGCCAGCATCTTGGACTTTAACCCTTCGGCGGACGTGTTCGCGATCCCGCAGTCCTTATGGCCGATGACCATGACCTCTTCCACACCCAGTTCAAAGATGGCAACCACGAGGCTGCGGATCGTCGCTTCAAAAGGGCCGGTCACCGAGTTGCCGGCGTTTTTAATCATTTTCGCCTCACCGCGACGGATGCCCATGGCAGGCTCAAGAAAGTCCACGAGCCGCGTATCCATGCATGTGAAGATGGCCAAGCCCCGGCTCGGCGTCTTCGTCACAGGAGCGCAGTCGGAATGGACAAACTCCTCGGGTAAGCGCCGCATGAATTCACGGTTGGCGGCGAGAATCTGTTCCAGTCGGCTCATCGTGCATCTCCTTTACCCTATTTCCGATTTCTTCCTGTACGAAAGATCGTAATAGGTATTCGCCTTTCCGTGAGAGAATCCTGCTGGTCCCGGTCGGGAGTCTGCAGGTCGCCGTCGCCCCGCTGGCTATCCTTGACTTGTGGCGGCGATATTTGGTAACATAGATAGGGCTAGCCCCTTGCGCCCGCAAGGGGATTTTGACGGAAACTGTGGCCTCGCCACAGTTTTTTATTGCCCGGGAATACTAGCGAAAAGTGGAACACCGTACAAGGCGTTCGTGGTTTCCCGTCAGGGTGCATTCAGGGTTTACTCACCTACCGCTTTATAGTATGGTGTAGTGGTGAAGTCCCGGCGGACAGCATGTTTGCCAGGGTCCGCAAAAACCGGCAGCGTTGATAAAGCCCTTCCGTCGCTCACCCGATCGGGAGGCTTTTGATAAATCGAAATGAGATGGGGGTACCGGGTATGTCATCGGTCGTAGTCGTCGGCGCCCAGTGGGGCGACGAAGGTAAAGGGAAGATCACCGACTTTCTGGCCCAAAATGCGGACGTTGTCGCGCGCTACCAGGGAGGTAACAATGCGGGACATACGGTGGTCGTGAAAGGGAAGGAGTTCAAACTCCACCTGATCCCCTCGGGCATCCTCTACCCCGATAAAACCTGCATCATCGGCAACGGTGTCGTCGTCGACCCCGGCGTGCTGATTGAGGAACTGAAGTACCTGGAAAGCGAGGGCGTCTCAGCCGACAACCTGCGCATCTCGGGACGGGCCCATGTGATCATGCCCTACCACCGCCGCCTTGATGAGGTGGAGGAAGATCGCCGCGGCGCCAATAAAATCGGCACGACCAAACGGGGCATCGGTCCCTGCTATGTCGACAAAATCGCCCGTGTGGGCATCCGCATGGCCGACCTGCTCGATCCGGAAGAGTTCCGGGCGAAGCTGGAACAAAACGTGGCCGCCAAAAACGAACTCTTTGAGAAGGTCTACGGCGTCGAGGGTTTTGACGTGCAGGCGATCTTTGATGAATACCGGGCCTACGCCGAACGGCTCCAGGCGTACATTGTCGATACGTCGGTCCTCCTCGATGACGCCCGCAAAGCCGGCCGGCACATCCTCTTTGAAGGCGCCCAGGGAACGCTGCTCGACATCGACCACGGCACCTATCCCTTCGTCACGTCGTCCCATCCCATCGGCGGCGGCGCCACCGTCGGCTCCGGCGTCGGCCCGACGACGATCAACAAGGTCCTCGGCGTCGTGAAGGCCTATACGACCCGTGTCGGCGAAGGTCCCTTCCCGACGGAACTGAATGACGAGATGGGCGACCAGATCCGGCAGGCCGGCCATGAGTTCGGCACCACCACCGGCCGCCCTCGCCGTTGCGGCTGGTTTGACGCCGTCATCATGCGCTACTCCGTCCGCGTCAGCGGTCTCACCTGCATGGCTGTCACCAAGCTGGACGTGCTCGATCAACTGCCGGTGATCAAGATCTGTGTGGGCTACCGGTATCGGGGCGAAGTGCTCGAACACTTCCCCGAAAGCCTGAAGAAGCTGGCCGAGTGTGAACCGGTGTACGAAGAGATGCCCGGTTGGATCTGCGACACCACCGGCTGCCGCACCATGGCGGAACTGCCGGAAAAGGCGCGCCGCTATGTGAAGCGCATGGAAGAACTCTGCGGTTGCCCCGCTTCGATCGTGGCGGTTGGCCCCGATCGGGAGCAGACGATCGTCGTGGAAGAAGCGTTTTAAAAAGCTTATTGGCTGGAACCGTTCGGAAAGCGAGCGGAAACGAAGCGGGCTGTCCCGACCATAGGGGCAGCCCGCTTCAATTTCGCTGTCCGGCCCAGGACCAACGATTTTATCGCGTCAGAGTCGATTGAGAATGAAATCGCAATAGAATATCCCCCGTAGGTTAACGATTGGACGGAAGTAACTCTTTTTCCGTTGACGGAATAGTCATATAAAAGAACTGTTTGTAACTTGCGGTCAAAGTATTGACAGGCAAAAGTGTCATCAGTATACTTCATACTTGGTAAGCGTCCTTTACGCAACGGCCAACCGCAAACAGGCGGTCCATGGGCCGGGCATGGAGAAAGGGCCCGTTGGTCAAGCGGTCTAAGACACCGCCCTTTCACGGCGGTTACAGGGGTTCGAATCCCCTACGGGTCACCATTCTTTTTTTGAAAATCCTGTTGCTTAGGTCTGGCATGGGGGTTCTCAGGGCATAGGATGGAGCAGTGGTGTAGAGGCCTAACATGCCAGCCTGTCACGCTGGAGATCGCGGGTTCGAATCCCGTCTGCTCCGCCAGTTCATACGCTTACAAAGGGCTCGTTTTCAGTATTTAGCTGGGGGCGGGTTCTTTTTTGTCGCTTTTTCAACGGCCTGGACCAACGAACCGCTCCGTTCCTTGACTTTTGCCGGGAACGGGGTATTCTAATAGAAGAAGATGGAAGAAAAATCTCTTTCCATCGGTCATCGATTCCATCGCCTTTGATTGGCAACGCAATCGCTCATGAAGGAGGCTCTCAACTTGCCTGATCCGATCGCATTTTATATCGGCGACCAGCCGATCCGTTGGTACGGGATCCTGATCAGCAGCGCCCTGCTCATCGGCACCTTGCTGGCCCAGCGGGAGACGGTGCGCCACCGGATTGACCCCGATTTCCTCTACAACCTGATCCTGTGGGCGACGCCGCTGGCCCTGCTTGGCGCGCGCGCCTATTATGTCATCTTCAACTGGAAGTACTACGCCAATGACCTCGGCGAGATTGTGGCCATCCGGCACGGCGGATTGGGGATCTTCGGCGCCCTGATCGTCGCCTTTGCGTTCAGCTGGTATTACACGCGCAAGCATGGCGTATCTTTTTGGGAGATGGCCGACATCGCCGCGCCGTCGCTCATCCTCGGCCAGGCCATTGGCCGCTGGGGGAACTTTTTCAACCAGGAGGCTTACGGCTACCCGACCGATGTCCCTTGGGCGATGATGATCGATGGAGAGATGCGTCACCCCACCTTCCTCTACGAGTCGATTTGGGACATCGTCGGTTTTCTCCTGCTGCTTGTCTTGCGCCGCCGCCCCTGGATGCGCCGCGGCGAGGTCTTTCTTTTCTACCTGGCCTATTACTCCCTGGGGCGATTCTGGATCGAGGGGCTGCGCATGGACTCGGAGATGGTCGGCGACTTCCGGTTGCCCCAACTGTTGAGCCTGGCCTGGATGGCCTTTGCCGTCGCTGCCTACTACTACCGGCGGAAAAGGGGCTATGCCGATGAACCGGCCACGCCGACCACGCCAGAGTCGGCGAACCTTGAGACGAAGCGGGGCTGACGACCACGCCGTTTTCGCGCCCCATCCCCGCCGTGACGGGAATGGGGGTCATTCTTTGCCCGATTTGCCGGGAACGCTTTACCCTGGCGGTGGAAAGTGCTATAATACCAACGGATTTTTGGCTAGGGAAGGACAAGGGGGGAATAATCTGTGAGCAAACATATCGTCACTGTGCAGAAAGGCGCTCTGCAGGCCACGGCCCAAACCGGCGGCTGCGGCGAATGCCAGACCTCCTGCCAATCGGCCTGCAAGACCTCCTGTACCGTAGGGAACCAGGTTTGCCAGAAAGGCTAAGGTCGAATCGTCATATAGGACCGAAAAACCCTCTATTCGCGACCTGAAACCGGATAGAGGGTTTTTTCTTCTTTCCCGAATGCTTCCCACTGAGCTGGAATTCCCCCGACGGGTTTGCGAAGATGTCCCGGCTGTTTCCCCGATGGCTCTTTTCGGTGTCCGCTATATTGCGGACCTTTGACGCTAAGATGAGTGACGATAAATAGTAAAGGTTGATGATGCAATCATGGCAAACCAAGCCGCTTCTCCCTGGTGGTCCGACCTGGCCGGCTACGATTTTTCGGCGCACCTCTTTCCCTTCGCCCATGGCGACGCGGCTTTTTGTTATGATGTGAACTCCAACTCGCTGCACCGTCTCGATAAAACGGCGTGGCAGGTGCTGGAGGCCTTGATGGTGGCCCAGGGCGACGGCGCGGCGGCGCGCGCGGCCCTGGTGGAAGCTGAGATGGACGGTGACACCGTTGACGAGGTGCTGGCCGAGCTGGGCGAACTGAAGGCGGCGAACATGCTCTTCACGGACGATCCGCTGGCCGATGGTTTTGCGCCCCAGTCGGCGGCGACAAACGTCGCCACTTCCGTCGCGACAGACGCCGCGACAGACGCGGAAAAAGCCGCCAGCGGTGTTCCCGCCGCCGGCGGCGCCATGGCCGATCCGATCGTCAAAGCCCTCTGCCTTCATGTGGCCCATGACTGCAACCTGCGCTGCGGCTACTGTTTTGCCGGCACCGGCCCCTTTGGCGGTGACCGCAGCCTCATGCCCGTGGAGACGGGGAAACAGGCCATTGACTTTTTGCTCGCCCATTCGCAGGGACGCCAGCATGTGGAGATCGACTTCTTCGGCGGCGAACCGCTGCTGAATTTTGATGTCGTCAAGGAACTGGTGGCCTATGCGAAGGCACGGGCGGCCGAGGAAGGCAAGATCCTGAAGCTCACCTTGACGACGAACGGGCTGCTGCTCGATGAGGAAACCGGCCGCTATCTCAACGACGAGGGCCTGTCGGTCGTCCTCTCCCTGGACGGCCGCCGTGAGGTTCATGACCGCATGCGCCCCTATGTGGACGGCTCGGGCTCCTATGACGACGTGGCCGCCAACCTGCTGGCCTTCGTTCAATCGCGGGGCGGCGAAGATTATTATGTGCGGGGGACCTTTACGGGCCACAACCCCGACTTTGCCGCCGATGCCCTCCATATTCACGATCTCGGCTTTCGCCACATCTCGGTCGAGCCGGTTGTGGCGGCGCCGGATATGGACTACGCGTTGCAAGCCGAACATATCGAGCGGCTCGATGAACAGTACCGCATCCTGTCCGAGGAGATTGTCCGCCGCAATCAAGCGGGCCAGCCGATCAACTTCTTCCACTTCCAACTCGACCTCGTCCACGGTCCTTGCCTGGCCAAGCGCCTCTCCGGCTGTGGCGCCGGCTTTGAATACATGGCCGTCGCCCCCAATGGCGACCTTTATCCCTGCCATCAGTTTGTCGGCCGCGACAACTACCGCCTCGGCAATGTGGCGACAGGGATGACCGGCCAAGCCATCGCCCAATCCTTTGCTGACGCCCATGTCTATCACAAAGAAAGCTGCCCCACCTGCTGGGCCCGTTTCCTCTGCTCCGGCGGCTGCCACGCCAACAACGAAGCGGCCACGGGCAGCCTGCGCATCCCGGCGGCGATGAGTTGTCACCTGGCCAAGATGCGCCTCAAGTGGGCGCTCTACGCCCAGGCGCTGTCCACGGGGACGGGGGCCTAATCGCAAACACCGGCGCGAGCCGGCGACCGGAGAGGGGGAACCGCACTATCAAAGGCACTGCACTATCGGCCTGTCCCTTGCCCTGTTACGACCTCTGTTCCTTTCGCGTCCATCTCGACGGCGAGCAGATCGTCCACATCGCCGGCAACCCGGACCATGCGGTGACGAAAGGTTTCGTTTGTTCCCGCGCCAAGGGGCTCTTGGAGCGTCATTACAGCCCCGACCGGATCGTCTCGCCCATGCGGCGCCAGGGCAGCCAGTGGCAGCGTATCCCCTGGGACGCGGCGCTCGATGAAATCAGCCGGCGGTTTACCGGCGCGATCGAACAGCACGGTCCCGCCTCGCTCCTGCATATCGACGGCGCCGGATCGGTGGGCGTCCTCAAGGGACTGGGCCGTCGCTTTTTTAACACCCTGGGCGGCGTCACCCGCCTGGGGGGCCTGGCCGCTCGCGATGTGGGCCGCGCCGCCATGCAGGCCGACTTCGGCGCGGCGGCCTCGCCGGCCTGGAGCGACCTGACGCGGGCGAAGACCATCTTCCTCTGGGGACGCAACCCCGCCGCGACGAACCTGCACCTGATCCCCTACCTGCAGGAAGCGCGGGAAAAGGGGGCCACGATCATCGCCGTCAACCCTGTTCGCCTGCCCTTGGAGGGCTTGATCGACGAGCAGGCGGCGATTCGACCGGGCGCTGATGTGTTGCTCGCCTTGGCCATGGCCTACGTCATCCTGGAAGAGCGTTGTTGGCAGGGCGACTTCGTGAGCGCCCATGTCAACGGGTTTGCCTCCTACGCGGAAGCGGTGGCTCACTTTTCGCCGGAGCAGACGGCCGAGGAGATCGGCGTCGATGCCGCCACCATCCGCCGCCTCGCCAATCTCTACGCCAAGGGGCGGCCGGCGGCGATCGTGCTCGGCGCCGGGCTGTTGCGCTACCGGGACGGCTATCTGGCCGTGCGCGCCATCGACGCACTGGCCGCCATCACCGGGCAACTGGGGATCGCCGGCGGGGGCATCCACCTGGCCAGCGAGGGCCATGAGATCGGCCGCGCCATCACCAGCGAGGACGAAGGGGCCGCCCTCACCATCGCCGCCAACGAACTGGCCGAGGCGATCCTGCGGCGAAAAGCCGCACCGACGACGGCAGAGCCGGCCATCGAGGTCGCCGTGATCCACGGCGCCAACCCGATCAGCCAGGCGCCGAACATGCAGCGCAGCATCGAAGCCTTTCAAGCCATCCCCTTCAAGGTGGCCATCGACTTTTATCTCACCGACACCAGCCGGCTCGCCGATATCCTGCTTCCGGCCGCCACCTCCTTTGAGGAAAGCGACCTCTTTCTCTCGCCCTACAACGATTACATTCACTATCAGCCGGCGATCGCGCCGCCGCGCGGACAGGTCTGGCCGGAATACCGCATCTGGGCGGAACTGGCCCGCCGGATGGGCGTCGACGGCGGTGATGAAGGAGCGTTTTGGGCGGCCGGGCCGGAAGTGTGGCTGGAGGGACTCCTGGCGCCCTACGGCGTGAGCTTGTCCGATTGGGCAGGCGGCGGACCTCGGCCCAACCCCGGCCTTCAGGTCATCCCTTTTCGGGAGGGCCGCTTTGCCACGCCTTCGGCCAAGGTGGAACTGGCCGGAGAAGGGAAGTTTAAACCGCTGCTTGAGCGGCGCAAGGTGATCCCCGTCCATCCGGGCCTTGAGCCCCAGGGCGATGACCGCTTCCGGCTCATCTTTGCCCATCGTCCCGGACGCCACAACTCCCAGTTGTGGGAGATGGAGGGCGACGATGCGGGGCTGGCCGACCTGGCGCTGCACCCGGATGACCTGCGGGGATTGAACCTCCGCCCTGGTGATGACGTGATCGTGGAAACAGCGTGGGGGAGCCTCCCCCTGTCGGTGCGCGCCGACGAGGGGATGCCCAGCCGGTGCGCCCTCCTATCGGGCGGCAAGCCCCTGCTTGACGGCGGCGGCGTCAACCTCCTGACCGGCGCCGCCATCGTCAATCGGGCCGCCGGCGACACCGATTCCCAGGTTATTGCCATCAATGAAACCTTTTGCCGGCTCCGAAAAATCGCCTTGGCGGAACACATCGGCTGAGTGAAAAGAAGAAATCCCTGATAGAATGCACATCAGGGGAATTTTAGGGTTTTCTCGACATGCTTTTCCATGCTATAATATTGACGGGTTTGTGAGGCGGAATATATTAGAAACAAATTCCAGTGATCACAAACACAACCGACGAGATCGGGTACCATCGGTTCGCTTTTCCAGCGGACCCATTAACATGTAGCCTCGACATCATGTCAGGGGTGGGAAAGGGGGCGCAAATGTCCAGGAAGGATTTCTTAGTGGACAAACTCGCCTGGTTCCAGGAAAAATGGACCGAATTGCGCACCAAGCCATTCGGCGATGGAACGGCTCAAGGAAATGACAGCAACCGCCTGAACGCGCTTCGTGTGAAACTAGACGAGATGAAACTGGAGATTCGCTCCATCGATCTCCAGAACTGGCGAGAGAGCAAGGGACTGATCTACATCGCCCAGGGGGCCGGCGTGCTCCTGCTGGTGGGCGCCATCTCCGCAGCGGCCATGACGGGAACAACGTCGCCGGTCGCCACGGCGCCGACGGCCGCCCAGGCGGTCACGCTGGCGGTGAAGGCCAACGGCATGGTGGATGCCTGCCGGATCGTCGTCGACGGTCAGCCGGTCATGGTGGTCGCCAGCCGCCAAGAAGCCGAACAAATGGTGAAAGACGCCATCAACTTCTTCTCCTACGGCCAAATCGGTCAAGGCGTCGAGTTGATCGATGTAAAAGTCAAGCAGCAGATCGCCTATGAAGACGCGGAAGTGCCGCCGGAGCAGGTGATTCCCAGCGATCAGGCCAAAAAGTTGCTCGTGGAAGGCAAAGGCGAAAAGATTCGCTATGTCGTCCAGAAAGGGGACACTCTTTGGAGCGTCGCCACCAAAAACGGCATGAGTTGGAATGAACTGCGCAAGGCGAACGCCCAACTGGTCAACGAGAACAAGCTGAAGATCGGCCAGGAGATCAACCTCACCCGGCCGGTTCACTACCTAAACGTCGTCAGCACATACAAGGTCGTCAAAGAAGAGAATGTGCCCTATCCGACGAAGGTCGAGAAGGATACATCGCTGAAGGTCGGCGCTGTGAAGGTCAAGCAGGAAGGCGTCAACGGCAAAAAGGTCGCCACCTACATTGTCAGCAAGGAAAACAACTATCAGTTTGACGAAGAACTGAAGGATGAAAAAACGCTGCAAGCCCCGGTCCAACGGATCGAGGCGCGCGGGGACCGTGTCATGGTCGCTTCCCGTGGCGGCAGCAGCTACAGCAGCGCCGGCGCCAGCTACAGCGGCGGCGGCAGCGGCACCCTGTCCTGGCCTGCCGGCGGACGTCGGATCACGTCGCCGTTCGGCTACCGGGGCCGCGAGTTCCACACCGGCATGGATATTGACGGCGAAACGGGCGATCCCGTGTACTCTGCCGCCGATGGTGTGGTCACCTTCGCCGGTTGGGCCGGTAGCTATGGCAAGTGCATCCTCGTCGACCACGGCGGGGTCACCACCCGCTATGCCCACCTCTCGCAGCTCTATGTCGGGGAAGGTCAGACGGTCAGCCGGGGCGCCAACATCGGCGCCATCGGCGCGACGGGACGCGCCTACGGCAGCCACCTGCACTTCGAGGTCATCGATGGCGGCGTGAAAAACCCCATGGCCTACCTGAAGTAATAACGGCAAGCTTTTGGCACAAGATCGTAAGGAGGACCCATTGACGGGTCCTCCTTTTTTTCGTAGCCGATCGGGCAACGGGCGCCCTGCAAGGCCATCGTCGCTTCGCTTGACACGGCCTTCACGATCCGCCTATAATAGGAGTCAACAGATACCCCTAATGGGTATAAAACGCACGGGAGTGAGCGCAATGATCGACTTTCCGTCGGTGCAGACCATCGCCATCGTGGGCTTGTCAGACAAAGCGGGCCGCGCCAGCCGTCATGTGGCCGAATACCTGAAGGAACAGGGATACCGGATCATTCCCGTCAACCCGACAGCGACAGAGATCCTCGGCGAAAGGTGCTATCCCGATCTTGCCGCTATCCCAGCGGACATCGAGATCGATGTGGTCGATGTGTTCCGCCGCTCCGAAGAGGTCCTGCCCATCGCCCAGGCGGCCATCGCCCGGGGGGCGAAAATCCTCTGGCTGCAGGAAGGCGTCGTCCACGAGGAAGCGGCCCAACTGGCGGAAAGCGCCGGCCTCACCGTCATCATGGACCGCTGTATGCTCAAGGAGGATCAGGCCTGGCGGAAAAAAGACCCGAAAGACATCTACGACGTGCTGATCATCGGCGCCGGCCCCTCGGGGCTGACGGCGGGCCTTTATGCGGCCCGGGCGGGACTGCGCACGGGCATCCTGGAAGCGGTCATGCCGGGCGGACAGGCGGCGACGACGGAACTGATCGAGAACTACCCCGGTTTTGACGCGCCCATCTCCGGCCCGGAACTGATGATGCGCTTCATGGCTCAGGCGCAGCGATTCGGCGCCGAACTGATCACGGAAGAAGTGACCCGGACGGCGCTGAGAGGCCACCTCAAGCGTGTCGAGACGACCAGCGGCGTCCGCTACGCCCGCGCCGTCATCATCGCCACCGGCGCTCAGCCGCGCCGCCTCGGCGTCAACGGCGAGGAAGACTTTCACGGGCGAGGCGTCTCCTACTGCGCCACCTGTGACGGCGCATTCTTCCGCGGACGCAAGGTGATCGTTGCCGGCGGCGGTAATTCCGCCGTCGAGGAGGCCCTGTTTTTGACCAAGTTTGCCACTGAGGTGACCATCGTCCACCGCCGCGACCAGTTGCGGGCGACAAAAGTCCTCCAGGATCGCGCCTTCCAGAATCCCAAAATCCGCTTCGTTTGGGATACGATCATCGAGGAGATCGCCGGCGACGCCGCTGTGGAAAAGGTGATCACCCGCAACCGCAAAACCGGCGAGGCCGGTGAGATCGCCTGTGACGGCGTCTTCGTCTTTATCGGCCACTCCCCGGCGGCGGACTTCCTCACAGACCCCTTGGAGCGGACGGAGGAGGGCTACATCGCTGTCGATGCCCACCTGGCCACCAACCTCCCCGGCGTCTTCGCCTGCGGCGATGTGCGCAACACGGTGTTGCGCCAGGTGGCCACGGCTGTCGGCGACGGCGCGGTGGCGGCCATCTCGGCAGAAAAGTTTCTTTCCGGACATGGTTGAAGGGAGCGGAACCGTTGGGTCTATTCCTCTCTCGGACGAACCCTGGGCTAACGACCCGGGGGTTGTGGCACACGGAAAATAGGAGTAAACTAGTCAGAGAAGTTTTCTAGGGCCTCGCGGCGATTCGCCGGTCTGGTTCGAGAGGAAACGCACAGGGCGGCCTGTGTACAGGGCGGGAAAAAAGCCCGGGAGGATATCTTCACGCGATATCTTCTCGGGCTCTGCTTTTTGGCCGTCGGCAAGCCTGTTTTTCCTGACCCTGATTCTGGTCGGTATTATCGGGCTGAAGGTGACCGGCCCCAACGTGTAAACAGGGAGAGGATGGGTGGACGATGGAAGCAGAAACAGCCCAAGACAAAGCGGCGCAGCGAAACACAGTCACAGGCGTCTACTACGCCCTGGCGGCCTACCTGGCCTGGGGACTGTTGCCCCTCTATTGGAAGGCCCTCGAAGGCGTTTCAGGGATGGAGATCCTGGCCCACCGGATCGGTTGGTCATTTCTCTTCGTGATGATGATCATATTCGCCACCGGCCAGTGGAAAACGATGAAGAGCGCCATCGGGAAAAGGGAAAACTGGTTCACGCTGATCACGGGATCGCTTTTGATCAGCGCCAACTGGTTTATCTACATATGGGCCGTGAACAATGGTCATATGGTGGAAGCGAGCCTGGGCTACTACATCAACCCGCTGTTGAATGTGGCCACTGGCGTATTGTTTCTGAAGGAGCGGCTGAACCGTGGGCAGATCGCCGCCATCGGCCTGGCCGCCGTTGGTGTGCTCTTTCTGACGGCCCAGTTTGGGCAGGTGCCCTGGATCGCCCTGTCGCTGGCGATCACCTTCACCCTCTATGGGCTGGCGAAAAAGAAGGTCAGCTTTGAACCGCTGATCGGGCTGGCTGTCGAAACGGCCATGGTGACGCCGCTGGCGCTCCTCTACCTGCTCTACCTTCACGGGCAGGGCGTCGACGCCTTTTCCGGCGGAACGGCGCTGGCGAGGACATTGCTCATGGGGGCGGGCGTCGTCACCGCCATGCCGCTGCTTTGGTTTGCCCAGGGCGCCCGGCGGATCCCCCTGTCGACGATCGGTTTCATCCAGTACCTCTCGCCGACGATGAGCCTGCTACTGGGAATCTTTCTCTATCACGAACCCTTTACGAACGTGCACGCCGTCAGCTTCACGCTGATCTGGTCGGCCCTGGTTATCTATTCCCTCTCTCACCTGAAAGGGATGCGGGAGGCGCGCCGGGCGGCCGCCGGGTGAGAGGGGGGCAACGAGCGCCCGACAGGAAAAACTTTACTCAGCGCCGCCGTCCTTTTATAATACGGCTAAGCGCAACCCCACTCGCCAAAGGGGCGAGGCCTTCGCCCCCATACAGAAAGGATGAGAGCCTTGGCTTCTGCATCTGCACAGTTCAAAAAGCAACGCCGGATCTACGCGATCGTGGCTTTGCTCGTCATCGCCGGTCTGATGGGCAGCACCATCATCTATTCCCTCACCACCCTGCGCGGCGCGCCGACGCCGTCACCGGCGCCGGCCCAGAACGACAACGCCTATCGGGAAAACCTGATCCAAACCTGGCAGGCCGACATCAAGACCCTCGAAGAGAAAGCGACGGCCGATCCGAAGAACGCCGCCGCCTGGCTGGAACTGGCCAACAGCCGGTACAATCTGGGCTCCCTCTACCGGACGAGCGGCGACAAGGAGGCCTCCCGCGACACCTTCCGCCAGGCCTATGAGAGTTATCAAAAGTCGCTGGCCTTGAAACCGGACGATGTCAACGCCCGTGTCGACGGGGCCACCGCCGCCTTTTACGCCGATCTCCTCGATGACGCCGAGAAGAACTTCAAGCTCGCCATTGAAAAGGATCCCCGTCACCTGAACGCTCTCTACAACTACGGCATCTTCCTCATCCAGGGCAGAAAAGACCCGGCTGCCGCCAAGGTCTACTGGCAGAAGGCATTGGATACGAACCCGCCGGAACAGGAGAAGGAGAGCCTGAAACAAATGATTCAGATGGCTGACGCCATGAGCCAGCCGGCGCCGAATGGACAATCCCCCGCGCCCTCGGGCTCTGGTGCGGCGCCGGGCGCCCCCGCCGCACCCGGTGGGCTGGAAACGCCTGATCTGAGCGGAGTCGGGAAACAGCAGCCCTAAGCGCGAGGGTGCATCCAGAAAGGCTGCGAGAGTTTCCTCGCGTCAGACGGGAGTACCAAACGAACGAACGGAACGATCAATAACGAACGATCCCCCCATGGACGCCGCCCTTTTTTCGGGCGGCGTTTCTTATTTTCCCTATCGACCCAGCAACCCCCATCCCCCGGAAGGGCGTTCCGTTGGTATAATGGACGGGCTTTTCGATCTTGCAAGAATGATTGCAATATAATAGAAAGGACCGGGGGAGAAACATGGGGGAATGGAAAATCGACCCGCGCCTGTGCTGGGCCACCGGGTTGTGTTTGTTTATTGTGCTCCTTTTGGCGCTCCGGACCTTTACCGTCAGTTGGCCCGCGATGAAAGCGGAAGGATTCGACTGGGTTCGGCAGTTCAACCGGCGGGAAGCCGAGCGGGACACGCGGCACTGGCATGTCTTGGAGGGACGCCATGTGACCTTTCGTTACTGTGACGACGATGCCGGTCTTGCCCCGGCGGTGCTTCGGGATACGGAGCGGATCTACCCGCAGGTGACGAAACTGGTGGGCTTCGATCCGGCAATCAAGCCGCTCGTCCTGCTCTATCCAGACCGGGAATCCTTCAACGGCGTCTTCGGCTGGAAAGACCAGTCGGCCATGGGCGTTTACTACGCCGGCGTCGTCCGGGTCCTGTCGCCGCGCGTGTGGAGTCGTGACGATGCCGATATGGCCGGTCCGATGGCCCATGAACTGGCCCACTTGGTCCTCGATTATCAGACAGGGGGCAATATTCCCCGCTGGTTCACCGAAGGGGTGGCCCAGGAGGCGGAACGCCGCCTCAGCGGCGTCTCACTGTCACAGCCAAAAGGCGACTGGGCGTCACGGCTCTATCCCTTTGCCGCCATGGACGGCGACTTCGACAGCCTGGAAGACCAGCGGATGGCCTACCGGCAGTCCCTGCTGGCTGTCGAGGTGATTGGCGACGCCGGGCCGGAGGCGCTGACCAGGACCATCGACGGGTTGAGCGAGGGGAAAACCGTTGCCGAGTCGATCACCGCGGCGACGGGCTGGACCTGGGAGCGCTTTGTCGAAAAGGTTCACGCCGCCGCAGACAAGGAAAGCCGGTCGAACAGGTAGGTAACTAGCGCAGGCCAAAAGGGAAGACCCCGCCGAGCCCCAAATGGGTGGGCGGGGTCTTCCTGTGAGCGGTGCGCGGGCAGGAGAAAGGCCTACTGGCAGTGCATCAGGCGTGGCGGTAGAAGGAGAGGACCGTCTCTTCAAAATGGGGAAAACAGTCGGCGCAGACATGCCAGCAAGCCAACTCCTTTGAGGAAGAACCCCATACCTGGAAAACCATTGTGCAAATCAACTCGACCACAGTGGAGCGTTGACAGATTTGACAGCGATCATCCTGGGAAGTCATGCCGATCCCCTCCTTCACAGCTTCCTCTTTTACGGAATATTCAGATAATATACGATATGGCCGCTTGCGTCAATGGTTTCATGGAAGAAAGAAAAAGCCTGCCAGCGGAAGCGGCAAGCAGGAATCCGGCCTGCCTAAGAGAATAAAAAGAAGAAGCATTGGCTTCTCGACCCCACACGCCGACGCCTTTGCCACAGTAGAAAGGGGAACGATGCTTGTTGGGCAAACTGTTGATTCAGGGGGGGACCCCCCTGGAAGGGCGCGTACCCATCAGCGGCGCCAAGAATGCGACTCTTCCCGTCATGGCCGCCTGCTTTCTGGCCCATGGCGAGACGATTTTGGAAAATATCCCGGAAATCACCGATGTGGATGTATTGATGGAGATTTGCCGCGAAATGGGCGGCGAAGGGGAGTGGCTGGAGCGAGGCGTCATCCGCTTGAACGTTCCCGACACGATCTCCAGTAAGACCTCGTACATACTGGCCAAACGGCTGCGGGCATCGAATCTCTTGCTGGGCTCGTTGGTGGGGCGCTTCGGCTGGGCCGAGGTGGCCCTGCCGGGCGGCGACAACATCGGCACCCGGCCCATGGATTTACATATTAAAGGCCTCTCCGTCCTCGGCGCGGAACTGAAGATCGAACACGGCTACATCCGTGGCGGTGTGGCCGGTGGCGGCAAGCGACTGAAAGGCGGCAAGATCTACCTCGACTTCCCCTCCGTGGGCGCGACGGAAAATATCATGATGGCCGCCGCCACCGCCCAGGGGCAGACGATCATCGAAAACTGCGCCAAGGAGCCGGAGATCGTCGACCTGGCCAACTTCCTCAACGCCATGGGCGCCCGCATCCGCGGCGCCGGCACCGACCTGATCCGCATCGATGGCGTGAGCGAACTGCACGGCACCCGGTATACGGTCATCCCGGACCGCATCGAGGCCGGCACCTTCATGATCGCCGCCGCCGCGACGCGCGGCCGCGTGTTGGTGGAGAACGTGATCCCCACCCACCTCCACGCCATCGCCTCGAAGCTGCGCGAGATCGGCGTCCGCGTCGAAGAGGGTGACGACCAGATCTTTGTCGACGGCACCGGCGAATTCCGGCCTGTCGATGTAAAAACGCTTCCCTATCCTGGCTTCCCCACGGACATGCAATCCCAACTGATGGCATTGCTTTCGACAGTCAACGGCATCAGCATGATCGTCGAAAACGTCTATGAGAACCGCCTGCGCGTCGTCGATGAGCTGCAGCGTATGGGCGCCCAGATTAAGATTGAAGGCCGCACCGCCGTCATCGACGGCGTGAAGGGGCTGTCAAGCGCGCAAGTGAAAGCCTCAGACCTGCGGGCCGGCGCGGCGCTGATCATCGCCGGGCTTATGGCCGAAGGTGAGACAGAGGTCGCCTGCCTCCACCATGTCCTGCGCGGCTATGAGCGGCTCGAAGAGAAGCTGCTTGCCCTGGGCGCCCGGGTGAGGCGGGTCTCCTAAGTCCGGCAACCGTTTCCCGCTCTCTTGATTCGCACCCTGATTGAACCACCCTTTCGCTCATCCTACTCTTCACCATCTGCACCCTACTTCCACCACCCATCACAGAAAGAAGGAAACAACCGTTGCTGCGGGTTACTGAACCGATCGCCGTACCGGGCGGTCCTGTGCTGACCTTTACCCGGATCGGCAATGTGGACGATCTGATCTCTGCCGCCCAGGAGGAAGATGAACTGCCCTTCTGGGCGGAACTCTGGCCAGCCTCCCTCGGCCTGGCCGCCTACCTCTGGCAGCAGGTGGACATGCAAGACCGTCCCGTCCTGGAACTGGGCTGCGGCCTCGGCCTCTCGGGCATCGTGGCCGCCTTGAAAGGCGCTGATGTGGTCCAGACGGACTTCATCGGCGCGGCGCTGGAACTGGCCGGGGAAAACGCCGCCCAGAACGGCGTGGCCACCGAGCGGGTCTGGGCCGACTGGCGGCGCTTTCCCCCGATGGGCGATTTCTCGCTGATCATCGGCTCCGACATCCTCTACGAACGCGCCTTGCACGATGACCTGGAAACGATCCTGACGACCCACCTGGCGCCGGGGGGCGAGTTCATCGTCGCCGACCCGGGACGGGAGTGGGCGACCCTGTTTTTTGACCGCCTCGACGCCGGCGCCTGGCAGCGCGACCTGGCGATCATCCCGATCCTGTTGGACCAGAAAGAATACGCCATCCGGATCCACCGGTGGCGGCGGAGGAAGCATGCGGTACACGACCATTGCTAGCGGTTCCAGCGGCAACTGCGCCTATGTGGAGAGCAAACAGACACGGTTGCTGGTGGACGCCGGGCTGACCGGCAAGCAGGTGGAAAAGGGATTGGCGACGGTCGGCGTCGATCCCCGGACGATCGACGCCATCGTGGTCACCCACGAGCACATCGATCACATCCGCGGCGTCGGCGTCCTGGCGCGTCGCTACAAACTGCCCGTCTATGCCAGCGAAGGCTGCTGGAAGGGCATGGAGAACGCCATCGGCGATGTGCCGGAGGCACAGGTCCGCCTGATCGACGCGAACAAGAAGGTGACCCTGAAAAACCTGGAGATCGAAGCCTTCGCCACCCCCCACGATGCGCGCGAGCCCATCGGCATGACGGTCGATGACGGCGACAGTCGCCTGGGCATCGCCACTGACATCGGCTATGTCACCCGGGGCATGGGCCGCCGCCTTATGGACTGCCAGGGGTTGATCTTTGAGGCCAACCATGACCCGAAGATGCTCCAGACCGGTCCCTACCCGGCCCACCTAAAACGCCGCATCGCCTCGGACAAGGGCCACTTGTCCAACCCGGACGCCGGCGAGGCCCTTGTCAAGCTCTGCGACGGCGGTGTCCGGCAGGTGCTATTGGCCCACATGAGCAACGAAAACAACCGCCCGGACCTGGCCGTTCACACGGTCGAGGCCATCCTGGCGGAGCATGATCATACAGTGACCGTGGTCGGCGACTTCGCCCCACCTGCCGTGGTGGGTCTGGAAGGCGTCCTGGCCGTGGCCGAACAGCGCGCCTTGCGCTGGAACCCATCGGGCGCGCAACGCAGCGGCAACCCAGGCTGCAATCGCCCTGAACGGGTGCGCCTTTCTGTGGCGCCCCGGTATGAGCCCCATCCCCTGGAGGAAATCTAGCAAAAAAGCGGTTTTGCCGGCCCGCGCGCTCGTGTTCGAACCTGCGAGCAAGCGAGTGATCGTGAGCCTCCGTTGCCGGAGACGCAAGCGCAGCCATGCCGGTGAACCACACCGCCTATTGCGACAACCGATTCGAATGGAACGGACAGTTTCGAAACGGAGGAACGACGGCCATGAGTTACTTCGACGAAAAGGGTCCTTACCGCGAGACCCCCACGAATCCAAGCTCCTACAACAGCCCAGACCAATCGACGAGCAACCTTGGACAAGGCCCCTACGGCGGCGGTTACCCCTCCGGTCCCTACGGAAAGCCGCCGAAACGCGGGCGCGGCCTGTTCTCCTACTTTGCCGTGGCCTTGGCCGCCGCCATCTTGGGCGGCTACATCTCCCAGTATTTCGCTCCCCGTACGCCGATGCCCGAACCGAGCACGCCGCCGCCCGCCGGCTACGCCTTGCCGCCCCAGGTGGCCAACCCGGCCGAGGTGGCCGTCGATGGCACCCGCATCGTCCAGGTCGCCCGCGCCGTTGGTCCGGCCGTCGTGGGCATCTCCAACCGGGTGCGGGTGAGCCAGTTCTTCCGGGGCAACCGGATCGAGGAACAGGGCAGCGGTTCCGGCGTCATCTATGACGGCGCCGGCTACATCGTCACCAACCACCATGTCGTCGCCGGCGCCGCCGAACTGGTCGTCACCCTCACCGACGGCCGGACCGCGCCGGCCACCTTGGTCGGCTCCGACCCGAAAACCGATTTGGCCGTCATCAAAGTCAACATGGAAAACCTGCCGGTGGCCAAGTTCGGCGACTCATCCAAGCTTCAGGTCGGGGAAATGGCCGTGGCGATCGGCAACCCCGGCGGGAAAGAGTTTGCCGGCTCGGTGACCCAAGGCATCATCTCGGGATTGAACCGCCAACTCAATACATCGGAAGGGTACGCCTTCAACCTGATCCAGACCGACGCCGCCATCAACCCCGGCAACTCGGGCGGCGCTCTTTTAAACGCCAACGGCGAGGTCGTCGGCATCAACTCGATCAAGATCGCCGTCGAGGGTTTTGAAGGCATGGGTTTTGCCATCCCCTCCAACCAGGTCATGCAGATCGCCAACGAACTGCGCTCGAAGGGCAAGGTCTCCCGGGCCGCCCTCGGTGTGACCCTGATAATGGATGTCGACAAAGAACTGGCCCGCAAGTACAATTTGATTGTGGACTACGGCGTTGTCGTCAAACCGTCGCCTGGCGGCCCGTCCCAGAAAGCGGGCATGCAGAACAACGACATCATCATCGCCATCAACGACAAGCCGGTCCGCAACCGGATGGAACTGCAAAAGGAACTGTACAACTACAAGGTGGGCGATACGATCAACGTGACCGTCGTCCGGGAAGACCAGAAGCCGACCCTCTCGGTCACCCTTGGCGAACTGGCGCCGCAGTAAGCCGATTCAAAACGAATAAAGGGGTTTAAGACAAACTGACGGCAGCGCCCTATAGTGTGAAGCGAAAAAAGAACTCCGGCTGGATGGCGCTCTTGCGGAAATCCGGTCCGGAGTTCTTCTTGGAAACCAAAGAGACATGATTGAGAAGATGAAAGGCGGATGCAAGGTATGGCAGAGGATATGCACGGCTGCGCCCAAAACGGGCAGTGCGATGGACAAGATCACCAGGATAATCATGGCCACGGCGCAGCATGCCAGGGACACGGCCATGACGGCCACGGTCACGGCGACAGCCACGGCCACGACGCCCACGGCCATGGCGAAGGGGCGGAAAAATCGCAACCCTCCTCCTGGGGCTGGGTGCCCTTTTCGCTGATTCTCTCGGGTCTGCTGACCTTCGGCTTGATGCCTGTTGTGGCCTACCAGGGCGTCCCCGCCTCGGCCAAACAGCAACTGCAGCCGGTGCAGGCCCAGACCGTGGCCGAACAGGAAGTCATGGCCGCCGTCAAGGATGCCCTGACCAACCGGTTCAAAGCCTACATGACCGGTGACATGAAGCTGTTGGAAAAATCCTTCGGCAAAGATGGCGTGGGCGACGCGCTGCAGGAAGAAAAAATGGTCTTTGCCGAGATGGTGAAGCAAGTCAAAGACGCCAAACTCAAAGGCGACGTGAAAGTGGAAGTGGCCCCCTATAAGATCGATGTGGACGGCAACAAAGCCCACGTGCTCTTCCGCTACATGGCGATGATCGGCAATGATCAGCCGATCATGTCGGCCCGCATCTGGGACCTGTCCAAAACGAAAGAAGGCTGGAAAGTCGTCGGCAACAGCGCCTTCGTCGACAGCCCCGCCACCGCCAAGGTGGTCAAAGAGGCGAAAGCCTTCCTCACCGACCTGAAGTTCAACCACACCCAAGAACTGCGCGGCCCCTGGGACACGTCCAATGACCCCCTGAACGCAGTCACGGCCAAGAACATCAAAGCCCTGGCCGGTAAAGGCGGCAGCTGGCAAGTAACCAACGTGACCCTGGGCGATTTGATGACCATGCAGTCCGTTCCCTTCCCCGAAGACGCCAACTGGGCCCGCATCATGATCCAGAACGACGAGACCCAACAGAAGTTCGTGCTGATCATGGCCAAAGTGCCTGAGGGCAAGGGCGTCTTGGCGACGGAGAAATGGAAAGTGTATGGACTGGTGACAGAGAAGGAATACTTTGCCCAGTAAGGGCGAATGGAAGAGGTTTAGACGATGCTGCATATCCGCATTGTCGCCGTCGGGAAACTGAAAGAGAAGTACTTGAAAGAAGGCCTCCAGGAGTATATAAAACGCCTGGGGGCCTATTCCCGTTTAGAGATCATGGAGGTTCCCGACGAGAAAGTGCCGGACAAGCCTTCCGATACGGAAGCAGAACTGATCAAGCGAAAAGAAGGCGACCGCCTGCTGGCGGGGGCCGGTGAAAAAGACTTTATTGGCGTAGCTTTAGACCCCCGAGGAGAAATGTGGTCGACGGAAGACCTGGCAGAACAGATGCGAGGATGGGAGTTGTACGGGCCGAACTTGGTGGTGTTCTTTATTGGGGGGACGTTGGGGCTTTCCAAGGAAGTGCATGCTGCTTGTAAGGCAAAGTGGTCCTTGTCGCGGTTGACCTTTCCCCATCAGTTGGTGCGGCTGATTTTGTTGGAGCAGGTGTATCGGGGGTTTAAGGTGAATCGGGGGGAGACGTATCATCGCTAACGGCGAAACATTCGGCTTCTGTGACGATTAACAAGCGGTAAACGATTGGAGAAAGCAAAATTATGAGCACTTTGCCTAGCTGCCCAAAATGTAATTCCCAATATACTTATGAAGATGGGAACCTCTTGATCTGCCCGGAATGCTCCCATGAGTGGACGGTAGGATCAGAAACCGAACAAATTCAAGAAAAAGTTGTCAAAGATGCAAATGGGAATGTACTGGAGAATGGGGATTCGGTTAGTGTAGTTAAAGATCTCAAAGTAAAGGGAAGCTCTTCTGCTCTGAAAATGGGTACGAAGGTTAAGAACATACGATTAGTTGAAGGTGATCACAATATTGATTGTTATATTGATGGTTTTGGAGCTATGAAGTTAAAATCTGAATTTGTTAAGAAGATATAGAAGGCGGATTGCTGCACTTCGTCTCACGCGAAGTGTTAACCTACCACCGCTAAACGGCCATAGGGTCTCAACCTTCGCGTAATGCAGGGTTGAGGCTTCTTTTTTTGTCGTATGTTTCTCCTAACAGTTACGGCAATCCGTTGTCTCCTGTCAAGGCGCTAGTGTTCTTACTGTGCGATAAAACTGGTTTTTTCACAAAATAAATAGCGCCGTGACACAACGTATACTCGCATGATAAACAGAAAATCAGGTATGCTATTCATGAATAATAAACTAAGTTACAGAATGGGGTTCATGTTATGGACAATAGAAGCGTTGCATCCTACGGTCTTGGCGAAGAAATCGTAAAAGCCTTAAAAAGCATGGGATTTGAGACCCTGACAGAAGTACAGCAACAGGCGATTCCTTTGATTCTTAACGATAAGGATATTATCGTGAAATCCCAGACAGGCAGTGGGAAGACCGCAGCGTTTGCCATTCCTCTTTGCGAAAAGATGGAGATAGAGCAAAAGAACCCCCAGGTGTTGGTTTTGACGCCCACCAGAGAATTGGCTGTTCAGATCAAGCAGGATATCGCCAATATAGGGAGATTCAAAAAGATCCGGTGCGCAGCTGTATATGGTAAGCATCCCATAGAATTTCAAAAAAGAGAGTTAAAACAGAGGGTCCACGCCATCGTAGGCACACCCGGCAGAACCTACGATCATATCGAAAGAAAAAATTTCATTCTCGATGAGATCCGGTATCTGGTGATTGATGAAGCGGATAAGATGCTGGATATGGGTTTTATCGAACAAATTGAAGCGATAATAAAAATGTTGCCCCCAAATCGGGTGACTCTGTTGTTCTCCGCGACAATGCCGGAAAAAATCGTTGCCATATGTGATAAATACATGCGCAGTTCTGAAAAAATTGAGGTAAAATCGGAAAATCCCACTACCGATAAAATCAAGCAGTATTACTATGAAGTAGACGAAGAAGACAAGAGTAGTCTTTTGAATAAGATTATCTACACCCAAAGACCGGAAAGTTGTATTGTTTTTTGTAATACCCGGGAGCAGGTAGATGCAGTATTTAGCAAAATGAAGCATAAAGGCTATCTCTGCAGCAGCCTGCATGGCGGCATGGAACAGAGAGAACGACTGATGACCATTCAAAAGTTCAAAAGAGGCGAATTCAGATTCCTTATTGCTACCGACGTTGTGGCACGAGGTATTCACATTGACGATATTGCCCTCATCATCAATTATGATGTTCCGATGGAATGTGAAAGCTATGTTCATCGTATAGGTAGGACAGGCCGAGCAGGGAATGAAGGCACCGCCCTCACTTTCGTAACGCCCCGTGAGCACAGGTTTTTTGCGGAGATAGAAGAATATGTGCAGTATAAGATACCGAAGAGGGAACTGCCGACCATGGAAGAAGTGGAAAGCGGGAAGCGGATTTTTGAGAAGAGCAGGAATGTAAAGTCGAAACGAAAACTGGATGTAAGTGAACATCTCAATAGAGAGATCATAAGAGTCCGGATCAATGCCGGAAAAAAGACGAAAATGAGACCGGGAGATATCATGGGTGCGCTAACCAGCATTAGCGGTGTCGATGCAGGGGATGTGGGGATTATCGATGTCCAGGACACTTGTTCTTATGTTGAGATTCTCGGGGGGAAGGGAAAACTGGTTTTGGATGCACTACCAACCACAAAGATAAAAGGGAAACTGCAGAGTATCAGGGAAGTAGGTCATTCCAGTCGATAGCTCCCACCGTACAGGCGGTTCTTGTCTCTTTAGGTTATGGATTCTAGATTTTCAAATCATGTTAACCCGCGAAAGACGGAGTTTGTACACTTGAATACAGTGTCTTTGACTCTGCTTCAACCTGTTCACGCTTGTTGAACTCGGTTTCAACACCCCTCCCCGGGGTGTTTTAACTTTTTAGTGAAAATAGGATCCATTTAAAGGAGTAGCTGATTTTTTGTCGAATCATCTTCCTCAAAAGGAATGTAGGGGGATGTCCGATGGATCACGTCACCAATTCGGATACCGTAGATGTGCTTTCGGTAGGCGGAATGCCGATCTTCGCGGAGTACTGTCGAGAACTCGGGATCCGCGAAATCGTTAACGATATGCTCCGATGGGACAAAGAGCAGTGGTCCGCCACGCCCGGGGACTTGATGGTGACCATGCTGGTCAATCTGATGGCGTCCCGGACACCCCTGTACTTGATTCGCAAGTTTTACGAAAACACGGATTTGGATTTGATCTTCGGGCCGGGCGCGCTTTTGCTGGACGCCTTGCACGATCGGCACTTCGGTCTCTTGCTGGATCGGATGTACGAGGCGAATCCGCAGCATGCTTTTGATATGGTGTCCACTGTCTCCGTGGTCCGCCACGGCATTGATCTGCGCCTCCACTCTGATACAACGTCCCAAAGCGTGTATGGAGCCTATGAGGGTGAAGGGGAATTGTCGATCACATACGGCTACAGCAAAGATGGGCGACCCGATCTCAAGCAGTTCCTTTATGGGCTGGTTGTCGCGGAAGGGGTTCCCGTGGCGGGGAAAGTGATGGACGGGAACCAATCGGACAAGACGTGGAAACGTGATGTGATTGACGAATTGGCCGGCCTCGTCGAGCACCATGTCAGCCAAAAGGTCATGTATATCGCCGACTCCGCGCTGGTGACCTTGGAGAACCTGAAGCGTCTTCATGATGTGCAGATGCTCTTTGTCACGCGCCTTCCGGGAACTTATCAACTGACCAAAACCTTGAAGCAAGCGGAAGAGAAGACAAACGATTGGACGAATGTCGGCGCCATCTCCGACAAACCCGACGCCGCCACGTATCGTTTATGGGAAACGACCGACGAACTGGATGGCCGGACCTATCGCTTCTTTGTCATCCATTCCAGTTCTCTCGCTGGCAAAAGCGGCGGCAAAGCTGCAAAAACACCTCTACGCCTGTGAAGCGGACGCGCAGGCTGAGTTCCTGTCTGCCTATGCCACGGCACTGCATTCGCTCTCGGCGGAGGTGGCGGCGATTCAGCAAGAAAAAACCACCCGTGCACGTGGCCGCCGTTCGGCCGGATTCGTGCCCGAACATGAGACCAAGTGGCAGGTCTGCGTCAGTGTGGGAGACATTGACAAGGCGCGACTGGCCGCCGCGCAGCGAAGAGAAGAGACCTTTATCCTTATGACCAATGACACAACGGAAGATGCCGTGGAGATCCTTCGCCGGTATAAAGGGCAAATCACTGTCGAGGACCGATTCCGCTGGCTCAAAGATCCCGCCGTGGTGGAGCAGATCTGGCTGAAAACGCCGAATCGCATCATGGCCCTGGGTTATGTGTTTCTCATCGGCTTGCTGATCTACAGCCTACTGGAGCGCAGGCTTCGGCAAAACATGGCTCGAGAGACGAAGCCGATCCGGCTCCCCGGAAACCGCTTATCCAAATCACCGACAGCGGCATCGTTTATGCAGCTGTTTTCCGATGTGGTCATCCTGATCAACCCACAGACGGATGGCACCGTTCGTCGTGTCATGCCTCGTCGATTTGACACTCCGGAACTGCGACGTGCAGCCTCGCTAGCAGGGATTGAATTTACGCGGTTTACACTTCCGCCGGAAGTTCAACATTGTAATTCTTAAATCATAGCGGCGATTAAACTTAATTTGAATTCGTTGGCGGAGCACTTTGGAGGCGTCGAAAATGGGTGATAATTAAAGTGTGTGACCCCCCTTTCCAACCATAAAGTGAAGCCCCTTCCATGGTCGTGTTCAACGAATTCTACCATAGGAGGGGCTTTCCTTCACTGTTTGTTTTTTGGGGTGTAGTTAAGTAAACGTTCCCCTAAAATTTTTTAGGTAGAATACCGGTTCCTATCGAGCTCACAGGAATCGGATACATCGGTTTTGTCAGGTAATAATAGCAAAATATGACCTTACTACGAGTGGACAGAAGAACTATGCCTTCTACTGCAATTCATCGACTATCTGATAGTAATTTTTGTTTTCAATTCTTAAAGCATAATGGTCTTCAATAACTATTGCAACTTCTGATTGATTGTCTTTAGTAATCCTTCCTATGCAGCATATAAGCGGATTCTGACCAGATACTTTGACTACCTCTATATATTGTCCATAGAAATCTAAATTGTCGTACTGAATTCGATTTTTAGCAGCAAAGGCCTCACTGAATAAAATGCGCCCTGTTTTTCCGCTAGTTGTTTTTAGTAGAATATATGGATAATCTATACCCTTAGTTAGCCCTTCTGCTTCCCCACAAATACATTGAACACTACCATAGTCAAATTCGTTAAGTTCATCGAGGGTTTTTCGGTATACATTTGGTTCTTTTTCGCCCCGTACAGTTGCACCGTCAGCTACTAATCCTGCATGTCCGCTAGGTTGAAGTGTTGGATCGATCCGACCTCTTGAACTAGGCCGCTTTTTTCCTTCATCTTCAGAAGGAGGTTTTTTCTTAAACTTATCAGGGTGTCTTATCCTATCAAATGCGTTTCGCAAAACATTTTTCATATGATCTTCTGAAATGCTATAGTATATATCGGGGCTCTTTCTACGATATGATCGCTCTCCTAACTCGTGGTCTACAAAGTAAGGACAATCGCTTATATGTTCATTTACGACTTGTCCATCAACCACTTTTGATTTCCATGTTCTAAAGTAGGTTACTTTATCACCAGAGACAAATAGTATTCTTGCTTTACAAGTTTCATTTGGACAAAATAAAAAACCTTTTAACTTTGTTTCGTATAATTCTTCGGTTACCTCTGTCAGATTGTACTTTTGTTCAAGCCCATCTTTCCTAAAAATTACCCTTGTTATCTTTCGAGCCATATACTCACCTCTACTTCACGATTAACGTATATTGAGTGAGATAAACAAAATTGATTTTCCTCTTTTTTCAAAAAATATCGAGAACAGATGAATTAATTACAGAATCTTTAGATTATGATACCATGTTAAGTAATAATTTTCAATGTTATATTACAACAACAAAGCCACCAGATCTCAAATAGTTCTAAACTGGGCTAGCGCAGAAGGGGTTCTTGTCGCGGGGAAATTCATGGACAGAAAAAAACCCGAAAAACCTGGACCCGATGTGATTGAAGAGTCGACCTACCTCGTTGCGTGCCATGTCAGCCAATAATAATTGATGTATATCGCCGATTTGTTTTTGGTGACAGTACCTAAAGTTTCTCCATAATGTGGTGATACTCATTGTCACTTCCGGGAACATATGATGGCCAAATTCTTCAAGCATGCGGCAAAGCAGACAAACGATTGGGCGAATATGGGTGCCATCTCCCGACAAACCTGATGCGGCCATGTACCATTTAAGGGAAACGACCCACGAACTAGATTACCGAACCTATAACCAGCTCCCATGCCGGACAAAAAGTAGTGATCCGGAGCATCAGTTGAATCGAGGAAAGAAGTTCTGGTAAAAGCAGCAGTAAAGCAACAAAAATACTTGTACACTTGTGTATCATTTCCTATCGGCCAACGTCGTTGCGATTTAGCAGGCCCTTAATATTTTCTTGGATAGCAACCGTTACACAAGATGCAAATCGAAGTAATTAACGTACTAATATGTATTAGCGACAAAGCATCAGAACATTTTATCTTATAAGACACCTTTGTGGAATTTTCCTGCGTGCTTTGTTCCTAAGCATTAGACTATATTCTTTCGAACCTTTTTCTTTTTTTGTCAGTAACAAACTAATCGCTAAACTCAGCTCTTCATTAAGCGTGAATGTATCATTTTTTTGGTTTCTCGCTATTTTGTGTGGGTTGGCAATTACAGAAATACTAAAATGGGGT